>NZ_JBBEGC010000247.1:0-551 GCF_037401995.1 Saccharothrix sp. CCNWYY140 | reverse complement strand
GCACCTGGTCTACGGGACCACGCACGACTTCGGCGACAGCTGGGGTTCGATGAACTTCGGGTTGTTCACCAACTGGTCCGACATGGCCTCGGCGCCCCAGCAGGCGATGAACTCCGGCACGGTGGCGCCCACGCTGCTGTACTTCGCGCCGAAGAACATCTGGGTGCTGGCCTACCAGTGGGGCGGGCCGGCGTTCAGCTACAAGACCTCGACCGACCCGACCAACCCCAACGGCTGGTCCGCGCCGCAGACCCTGTTCACCGGCAGCATCACCGGCTCGGGCACGGGTCCGATCGACCAGACGCTGATCGCCGACGACACGAACATGTACCTGTTCTTCGCCGGTGACAACGGCAAGATCTACCGGGCCAGCATGCCGATCGGGAACTTCCCGGGCAGCTTCGGCTCCAGCTACACCACGATCATGAGCGACACCACGAACAACCTGTTCGAGGCCGTCGAGGTCTACAAGGTCAAGGACCAGAACCAGTACCTGATGATCGTCGAGGCGATCGGCGCCAACGGGCGCTACTTCCGCTCGTTCACCTCCA
>NZ_JBBEGC010000246.1:0-620 GCF_037401995.1 Saccharothrix sp. CCNWYY140 | reverse complement strand
GAGAATCGTACGGCCCGCATGATCGCGGTCGGGTTGGGTCGGAATCCGACGGTGGTGTCGAGGGAGATCGCCCGGAACGGTGGCCGGGATGGTTATCGGGTTCATGCGGCGCAGGAGCGGTTCGAGCGGTTGCGGGCCCGGCCTAAGCCGCGGAAGTTGGAGTACGATCGGCGGTTGCACGACGCGGTGGAGGAAGGGTTGCGGGACGACTTCTCGCCGCAGCAGGTGTCCGGCAGATTGGCCGAGGATTTCCCCGACGACCCCGGAATGCGCGTGAGCCACGACACCATCTACGAGACGTTGTATCTCCAGGCTCGGGGCGAGTTGCGTACGGAGCTGACGGTGGCGTTGCGCACCGGCCGCACGCAGCGGGTGTCGCGTGGCTCGGCGCGGCCGAAGCGGGCCAGGATCGTCGGGATGGTCAACATCAGCGAACGCCCGGCGGAGGCGGAGGATCGGGCGGTCCCGGGTCACTGGGAAGGCGACCTGATCCTCGGCAAGGGCAGGAAGTCGCAGATCGCGACTCTGGTCGAACGGCACAGCCGGTTCGTCATGCTCGTCCGGATTCCGCACGACCGCACCGCGGACCGGGTCGCCTTGATCCTCTCCCGGAAAATGGT
>NZ_JBBEGC010000245.1:0-658 GCF_037401995.1 Saccharothrix sp. CCNWYY140 | reverse complement strand
ACCCGACCCGCATCGGTCAACACCCGCAACCGCACCGCCGGCTCCTTGTCCGGACTGCCGTAGTGCGGGCCACCCTTCTCCGACCACAACCGCTCCGCCGTGGTCTCCAGCATCATCCCCATGCTCGCGGCTACGGGCCGCAGCCGCTGCAACTCCTCCCACGACAACACGCCGGGGTTGAGGTGGGGCAACAGCCCGGTCTCCTCCAACACCGCGATCGCCGAGGCCCGCACGTAGTCCAACGTCGACGAATAGCCGCGGGCCTCCAACCACTCCCGCGCCTGCGGCCACCGCTCCTCCGGCCGATCACCCAACGTGAACAGCGCTTCCTTACAACCCTGCGCCGCCGCCGCACGGGCGATCTCCAACACCTCGTCCCGCTCCAAAAACGCCGCCGGCACCCTGTGCGGAACCGTCGCGAACGTGCAGTAGTGACAACGGTCCCGACACAACCGCGTCAACGGGATGAACGCGTTACGGCTGTAGGTCACCACCCCCGGACGACCCTCGGCGAGCAGGTGCGCATCCCGCACCTTCCCGGCCGCCTCCAACAACGCGTCCAGGTCCTCACCACGGGCGTGCAACAACACCGACGCCTCGGTCACATCCAGGACGGCGCCATCGGCAGCACGGCGCAGAGCGCGTCGCATGGCCGCCG
>NZ_JBBEGC010000244.1:0-734 GCF_037401995.1 Saccharothrix sp. CCNWYY140 | reverse complement strand
AGGGTGCGCAGGTGGCCCAGCCAGTGGCCGGGGTGGTCGACGTGGCCGTACATCATCGTCGAGGACGACCGGATCCCCACCTCGTGCGCGGTCGCCACGACCTCCAGCCAGGTCGCGGCGGGCAGCTTGCCCTTGGTCAACACCCAGCGCACGTCGTCGTCCAGGATCTCCGCCGCCGTCCCCGGAATCGTGTCCAACCCCGCCGCCGCGAGCTCGGTGAGCCACTCCCGCACGCTCACCCCGGCCTTCGCCGCCGCCGACACGATCTCCATCGGAGAGAACGCGTGCACGTGCATCCCCGGCACCCGCGCCTTGATCGCCCGCACGATGTCGGCGTAATAGGTGACCGGCAGCTTCGGGTCGATCCCACCCTGCATGCACACCTCGGTCGCCCCCGCGTCCCACGCCTCCTGCGCCCGGTCGGCCACCTCGGCCACGCTGAGCCGGAACGCGTCCGCGTCCCGCTCCCGTTGCGCGAACGCACAGAACCGGCACCCCACGTAACACACGTTGGAGAAATTGATGTTCCGGTTCACCACATACGTCACGTCGTCACCGACGACCTCGCGGCGCAGGTCGTCGGCCAACCGCGCCATCGCCTCCAACGCCTCGCCCTCGGCGGTCAACAACGCCATCGCCGCCGCCGTATCGTCCAGCAGCTTCGCCGGGTCGTCGGCAGCCAACGACAACGCCCGCGCCGTGTCCTCCGGCAACCGCTCCACCGCCTTCGGCAC
>NZ_JBBEGC010000243.1:0-836 GCF_037401995.1 Saccharothrix sp. CCNWYY140 | reverse complement strand
AGCTTCGCCGGGTCGTCGGCAGCCAACGACAACGCCCGCGCCGTGTCCTCCGGCAACCGCTCCACCGCCTTCGGCACGGTCAACGAGGACCAGTCGCCGTAGACGGAGTCGAAGTCGCCGCGCCGGTCGCCGGTACGCCCCTCGGTGTCGATCGCGGTGTTCAAATCCGCGCGACCGTAGGTGTCCAGACCCCCGTCCGGCTCCTGCCACTCCCGACCCACCACCACGGCATCCGGATCCGCCAACCCGTCGGAGAGTGCGAGTGCCTGGACGTGCCCGGTCAGCCGGGTGTCGATCCACTGCCCCGCCGCCGCCCGCACATACCGCGGATACACCGCCAGACGCTCCCGCAGCACGTACCCGGCGTCCTTGGTGTGCGCCTCCAGCACGTCCACCTGGGGCCACGGCCGCTCCGGGTTGACGTGGTCCGGGGTCACCGGGGACACACCGCCCCAGTCGTCGATACCGGCGCGCAGCATCAACCCGAACTCCCCGCCCACCAGATTCGGCGGCGCCTGCACACTCGTCGAGGACGGCATCACCAACCGCGCCACCGCGATCGTCGCCGCCAACTCGTGCAAATCCGCGTCGGGCATCCCACGCATCGCGGTATCCGGCTTGGCCCGGAAATTCTGGATGATCACTTCCTGGATATGCCCGTACTGCTTCGCCACCGCCCGCATCGCCAGCAACGACTCGGCACGCTCGGTGACCGTCTCCCCGATCCCGATCAGAATCCCCGTGGTGAACGGCACATTGACCCGACCCGCATCGGTCAACACCCGCAACCGCACCGCCGGCTCCTTGTCCGGACTGCCGTAGTGCGGGCCACCCTT
>NZ_JBBEGC010000242.1:0-1050 GCF_037401995.1 Saccharothrix sp. CCNWYY140 | reverse complement strand
TCGGCGATGCGCATGGCCTCCTCGATGAGGGTCTCGACGATCTGGTGCTCGGGGACGGTCTTGATGACCTTGCCCTTGACGAAGATCTGGCCCTTGCCGTTACCGGAGGCCACGCCCAGGTCGGCCTCGCGTGCCTCGCCCGGCCCGTTCACCACGCAGCCCATCACGGCCACCCGCAGCGGGACCTCCATGCCCTCCAGACCCGCGGTGACCTGCTCGGCCAGCGTGTACACGTCCACCTGCGCCCGACCACACGACGGGCACGACACGATCTCCAGCTTCCGCGGACGCAGGTTCAGCGACTGGAGGATCTGGTGGCCGACCTTGACCTCCTCCACCGGAGGAGCCGACAACGACACCCGGATCGTGTCCCCGATCCCCTGCCGCAACAACGCCCCGAACGCCACCGCGGACTTGATCGTGCCCTGGAACGCCGGACCCGCCTCCGTCACCCCCAGGTGCAGCGGGTAGTCGCACTGCTCCGCCAGGATCTCGTAGGCCCGGATCATCACCACCGGGTCGTTGTGCTTCACACTGATCTTCAGGTCGTGGAAGTCGTGCTCGGCGAACAGCGACGCCTCCCACAACGCCGACTCCGCCAACGCCTCCGGCGTCGCCTTGCCGTACTTCGCCATCAACCGCGGATCCAACGACCCCGCGTTCACCCCGATCCGGATCGGCGTGTTGTGGTCCTTCGCCGCTTGGGCGATCTCCCGGACCTTGTCGTCGAACTTCTTGATGTTGCCCGGGTTCACCCGCACCGCCGCGCACCCGGCCTCGATCGCCGCGAACACGTACTTCGGCTGGAAGTGGATGTCCGCGATCACCGGGATCTGCGACTTGCGCGCGATCGCCGCCAACGCGTCCGCGTCGTCCTGCGACGGACACGCCACCCGCACGATGTCACACCCCGCCGCGGTCAACTCCGCGATCTGCTGGAGCGTCGCGTTCACATCCGCCGTCACCGTCGTCGTCATCGACTGCACCGACACCGGGAACTCACTGCCCACACCGACGGACCCCACCATCAACTGGCGGGTCTTGCGGCGC
>NZ_JBBEGC010000241.1:0-1320 GCF_037401995.1 Saccharothrix sp. CCNWYY140 | reverse complement strand
CTTGTCGGCGGTGGTCAGGGGGAAAAGTCCGCCTGGGCGGTGACCTGGCGGCGGACGACGCGGAGTGTGCGGATGAAAGACAGTTCGTCGGGGTCGACGTCGGCTTCGTCGGCGGCCCGGCTCATCAGGCTGCGGATGGCGTAGTGGGTGAGCAGCAAAGCCCATATCTCCTGCCGGACCATGTCGGGTGATTTCGACCGCAGTATGCGGGCGCTTCCGCGTTGACGGGTCTTGATCTCGCCGAAGGCGGTCTCGATCTCCCATCGCTGGTGGTAGCACCAGGCGAGTTCGGCGGCGGTGGCCTCGGCCGGTTCCAGGATCGTGGTGGCCAGGCAGATCAGTTCGCCGGTGCCGTTGCCCTCCCGGTCGGGCACTTCGTATTCCACGACCCGGACCCGGAATCCGTCCTCGGGGTCGATCGTGTTTCCGGCGGCGGCGTCGGCGATCAGTTGCGGGCGCCGGCGGGCACGGACCTGCGGGTTGAACAGGATCGAGTCGTAGGAGCCGTCGGGCAGCCATCGCAGCACGGGCAACCGGACTCCGGAGGCGATCCTCCACAGCAGGTCGGCGCCGGTGCCGGCGAAGTCCTCCCAGAGCGAGAAGCTGTAGAAGTTCCGGTCGGCGGTGACCAGCATGCCCGGTTCGATCGAGCCCGGCAACGTCCGGGCCAGGGTCTTCTCGTCGGCGCGGCAGCCGCCGACCGCGGCGTCGACGATCGCGTGCGATCCGCATTCGGCCAGCGCCACCACGAGCGCCTGCGGGAACCCGCCGGCTTTGCGGTCGTTGTCGCTCTTGCCGAACTCCGCCACATTCTCTTCGGTGTCCTGGAGATCGAGCATGAACCCGTCCACGGCCATGATCCGACGTGATTTCAGCCATGCCCCGCGGGCACCCGGCCCCGCGACCGGCACCGCGACCCGCTCGAACAGCAGACGCAACGGTTCGAACCCGAGACGCTGTCGCGCCTGCGCTATCGCAGAGGTCGACGGGACACTCCATTCACCGCGCCACGAGCCCATCGACTTCAACGATCCGACAAGCTTGCGCATGACCTCCTCGTAGTCGTCGTCGAAGAACAGGCACATCGCCTGACAGAACCGGACCATGACATGCGCGGGCAGAAGACGTGTCCGCTGCTCGCGTTTCCCGGTCTCGTCCAGGACCTCTTCGATCACGTCCCGTGGAACCACCTCGGCCAGAACGCCGAGAGAGATTCGGTCGACCAGTCGGACATTCTCGTCGTCCCCGACCGACACCTTCTTCTGACCAGCGCGAGCCACCGCCGAATCCTACCGCAAGCAGCCTAACTTAGCGGCATTG
>NZ_JBBEGC010000240.1:0-1967 GCF_037401995.1 Saccharothrix sp. CCNWYY140 | reverse complement strand
GGGGGTGGGGGCCGGGGGGGGGGGGCCCGGGGGGGGGGGGCGCCCGCCGGCGGGGGGTGCCGGCGGGGGGGGGGGGCCGGGCGGGGGGTTGGGGCCGGCTGGGGGGTGGGTCAGGCGGGTCGGGCGGCGCAGGTCGGCGGCACCGGCGCGGGCGGGCCGGGCGGCGCGGGCCGGCTGCGGCTGCGCGGATTGGCGGCGGCGCGGGCGGACGGCGGCGCGGGTGGCGGGGAGCAGCGGTGGGCGGCGTGTTGATGGCGGGCGTGGCCTCCGGCCCCCGATGTCGATCATCGCACGGCCCACCGACAATTCCGGCGGCTTCGGGCTTGGGCGGCGGGCGGTGGCGACCGGGAAAGCGAACGGGCCGTCCTCCCCGCGGAGGACGGCCCGTGTCGGTCTGGAAGGTCAGCTCTGCCAGCCGGGCAGGCCCGGCTTCGGACCCGTCGGCCGCTGCGGAGCGCCCGGGACCGCCGCCGTGAGGGACGGCTGCGGCTCGACGGCCGCGCAGCGGGTGCCGTCGCGCGGGACCTTCTGGTCGATCAGGTACTTGTCGGTCGCGCCCAGGGTGCAGGCGCTCCGGTCGTAGACGCCGTGGCCCCAGCCCTCGTAGGTGAGCAGGACCGTGGTGCCCAGGCTCTGGCGGTGGGCGTTCACGGCCCACTCGTAGCCCGTCGCCGGGTCGTGGAGGGCGTTGAGCATCAGGATCTTCGGTGCGTCCTTGATGCGCAGGCGGTGCTGGGGGTTGTTCACCTTCTCCGGCAGGCCGATGCAGCCCGCCATCGCGAAGTGGCCCAGGGACGAGCCGCGCATGTGCGGTGCGAGTTGGTTGGCCCGGGTCACCAGGACCGACAGCTCGCGGTGGCTCTTCACGCGCATCGCCCAGTCCTGGCAGAACACCGCCGGGAACGGGTTGTTCGCCGTCTGCGGGTCGGCGGCGAAGGCGGGCGTGGACGGGGCCGTGCCGCCGGACAGGGCCAGCAGCCACTCCGCCAGGGGCGCCCAGTCGGGGCCGTAGAACGCGCCGAAGGCGTTGCCGATGATCAGGTCGGCGGGGATCTTGAAGGTCGGGTCGTCCGGGTCGGTGATCTCGCCGCGGTCGGCGCGGGCCAGCAGGTCGTCCCAGAACTTGGCCACGTCACGGCCGTGCAGGGCACACGAGGGAGTGCGCTCGCACCACTCCACGAACTCGGTGAACGAGTCCTCCGCCGTCACGGCCTCGGTCTCGTTGAACCGCCAGGTCCCCAGGCTGTGGTCCATGTTCGAGTCGATGACCATCGCGCGGATGTTGCGGCCGTAGCGCTCGGCGTACTGCTGGCCGATCAGGGTCCCGTAGGACACGCCGTAGTAGTTGATCTTGCGCTCACCGAGCGACCGGCGCAGCGCGTCGATGTCGTTGGTGACCGCGATGGTGTCGGCGTGGTCGTAGATCGGGCCGGAGTGCTTGCGGCAGTCGGCGGCCAGGTCGCGGTTGTACTGGGCCAGCGCGTCGAACTCCGCCTGGTTCGCCGGGTACACCGACGGCTGCTTCTCCAGCATCTCCAACGAGCACTTCACCGGCTGGCTGCGCGCGACACCGCGCGGGTCGAAGCCGATGATGTCGAAGCGGTCCTGGACGTCCTTGCTGAAGTACCGGTCGGCCCCCAGGGCGAAGTTCACGCCCGACCCGCCGGGACCACCCGGGTTGATCACCAGGATCCCGATCCGCTTGGCCGGGTCGAGGGCCTTGCGCCGGGCCACGGCGAGGTCGAACTTCTCACCGCGCGGCTTGGCCCAGTCGATCGGCAGCTTGAGCGTGCCGCACTCCACCTCGGCCAGCTCGGGACACGGTTTCCAGTCGATGGGCGCGGCGAGCGCCTGGACGTCGGCGTCGAGCGGGGTGGGGGGGGGGGGGGGGGGGGGGGCGGCCCCCGGGCCGGGGGCGCCCCCGGGGCCCGCCGCCCCCCCCCCCCCCCCCCCCCCCCCCCGCAGGG
>NZ_JBBEGC010000239.1:0-2330 GCF_037401995.1 Saccharothrix sp. CCNWYY140 | reverse complement strand
TGGTAGCCCTTCGGGCAGGCCATACGGGGATGACGGAAGAAGCCCAAGTTGGGAGGTCTGCTGCGCGAGCTACTTCGAAAAGCGAGCTACTTCAGCGGTGCGTGGGTGGTTCGCCGAGGGTGGTTTGTGCTTGGTCGAGCATTGTGCGCATGCCGTTGAGGAAGCTGGTTGGGCCGTGTAGTGCCTTGTGCAGTTGTTCGGCCAGGTCGTCCGACGTGGTGGTGAACACCAGCATCTCGGTCAGCTCCAAGCGCTGGTTCAGCGACGAGACCGCCGTGCGCCAGCGGTGCAGGAGGTTGATCAGCTCCACGTCGTGGCGCGGGTCGAGAGCGCCCGTCGACAGTGCCGAGTCCACTGCCGACTGCACCAGCCGCGGGTAGATGCGCCTGCCGCGCGGGCGGGTCGGGCTGAAGGCCTCGTCGTCCAGGACCTCGCGGTTGCGGGTCATCTCCAGGCGGATCGACTCGATCGCCTGCTTGCGCTGTTCGTGCCTTGACGCCCAGCGTTCGGCGAAGATGCCGGTGACGCCCGCGAGCAGTGCCAGCGTGTTCACCGCGGGCTCCCAGCGCTGGCCGGGTGGCGACATCGCGAACCAGGTGACACCCAGGACCATCGCCACCGCGAGCGCCCCGAACGTCAGAGCGGTGATCACGACCCGCGTCATGCGGGCAGACCGCCCCAGATGGCGCTGCCCAGGTCGTCGTCCGGCCTCGGCTCGGGGACCGACCCGCCGGGTGCGAGCAGCAGCAGGTCCATGCCGAAGCCCTGGGCCGAGCGCGGTACCTGGAAGTCCGAGTGCGTGCCGGTGACCTTGCGCATCCCGACCTCGCGCACGATGCCGTCCAGCGCCTTGCGGTCGTACTTGCGGGTCAGGTAGAGGCGGATGGTGTCCCGGTCGGGGAAGGGCACCCGGTTGCGGTCGGGCAGCATCATCATGATGTCCCCGCCGGTCTGGTTCTGGTACATGACCTTGACCTTCAGCGCTCGATCACCCTCGACCGCGCCGCGGAACTGCACCGCGTCCGGGTTGATCGTCAGGTCCGTGTTGTGCAGCAGTGCGCTGGTCACGAACTCGCGGTAGGCGCGGCTGCGGGCGTACTCCTCCACCGCGTCGCGCGCCAGCTCGTCGCTGAGCGCCTCGGTGGTCGCTACCTCCAGCAGGAACAGGTCCTGCGGGCGGACCAGCGCGGTGAGGCCGGCGAGCAGCTCGGTGTCGTGGTCGAAGTTGGCCATCGTGTTGCCCAGCAGCGAGTACAGCACCGGCTCGTCGCCGACCAGGCGGTGGACCAGCTCGCGCAGCTCGGCCAGGTTGTCGGTGATGGAGAAGTCCAGCTGCACCGGCACGACCCGGTGGCCGCGCAGGCCGACCCGGTGGGTGGCCTCCTGGGTGCCCAGCCGCAGCATCTCCGAGCTCATGTCGACCGGCAGGTAGAGCATGCCGGGATGGCGCTCCAGCAGGTGCTCCAGGATGAGCCGGTCCTTGTGCCCGGTGCCCACGCCGAAGCACACGTGGTGGTAGCCCGCGCCGATCTTGCCGCGCACCCGGCGCCACCGACGGGTGAACGAGTCCAGGCTCTGCTTCATCACCAGGTAGAACGGGTCGGCGCAGGCGTGGGCCCACGCGATGGTCGGCCCGATGCCCCAGTAGGCGTACCCGGACGTGATCTGCTTGCCGTCCCCGGTGGTCGACGGCTTGCCGAGCAGGTCGCTGGTCAGGGCGGCCAGCTTGTCGCGCTGGTCCTCCCCGACGAGCACCAGCGACCAGGCGAAGTCCGACTCGTCGATGGCCCTGGCCAGATCGCCGACCAGCCGTCCGTCGCTCGTCGTCACTCGGCCTCCTCGCGCAGCGGTTCGCACCGCGAAGCCTACCGATCACCGCCGACACCCATGCGGCATTCCACTACAACCGGTGAGCCCGCGACCACCGCCGGCGTTCCCCACGAGGCCGGCGCCCCCACCCGGTGAGGGGTGGGGGCGCCAGTGGTCGACCCGGGTGGGGTGATCAGCGTTGCAGCGTCAGCACGCCCGGTCGGTAGGGCAGCAGCCCGTACGGGGTGCCGTCGGACCTGGGGTCACGCCCCTGGTAGAGGAATTGGAGGTTGCAGGGGTCGATGGTCTTGGTCTGGTCGGGGTTGGTGCGCACGAGGTCGCCGTGGCTGATGTCGTTGGTCCAGGTGGCGCCGCTGTTGGCCTTGCCCGCGAACGGGTTGCTCTCGGTGGCGGCCTGCGGGGTCCAGTTGCCGTTGAGGCTGGTGGAGGTGAACGAGCGGAAGTAGCGCCCGTTGGCGCCGATCGCCTCGACGATCATCAGGTACTGGTTCTGGTCCTTG
>NZ_JBBEGC010000238.1:0-2831 GCF_037401995.1 Saccharothrix sp. CCNWYY140 | reverse complement strand
GCAGGCCGTACGGGGGAAGAAACCGACGCCCTTCCACCCCCCGGGGGCCTGCCGCGCGGCGAGCGCCGCTTTTAATCCCGAGAGCGCGCCAGCGCGTTGATCCCGAGAGCGCGCCAGCGCGTTGATCTTGAGAGCGCGCTGCGCGTTCGAGAGAGCGCAAAAGAGCGCCGCACCCCTTGCCTGGGAACAAGGGGTGCGGCGCACTGCGCCTGCGGCGAACCGGCAGGCGACCGGCGCCGACGGCCTCCCGCTCTGGGGTGCGGGAGGACGCCGACGCCGGCCGGGGACGGCAGCGCCGGGACGAGGCGCTGCCCGTGGTCTGGTGCGTCAGTCGCGCGGGTTGCCACCGAAGGCGTCGTCCACGGCGTACCGCCACACGCCGTCGGGGCCCTTGCGGACGACGTCGACGCCGACGCCCTCCAGGTGCTCCGGCTCGCCGTCGACACCGGTCATGTCGATGGACCAGTCGACGATGAACAGGATCGTGTCACCGGTGACGTAACGCTCCCGCTCCGTCGCGACCATCGTGGGCTTGCGGGACAGGAACTCGCGGGTGGCCTCGCGGCGCGCCTCGCCGGACAGCGGCTTGCCGGGCTCCCACACCGCGATGGCTTCCTCGGTGTAGAACCGCTCGACCACGTCGGGGTCGTTGGAGTTGAAGGCCTGGACGTAGTGCTCCAGGTGCTTGTCGAGGTCCGTGGTGGGTTTGATCGTGCTGATCGCGGTCATGACGGCTGGCTCCTTCACGCGTGCTGGTCGCCGGTGGCGGCGGGATCAGAGGAAGAACGTGTCGGGCTCGAGGCCGAGCAGCACCCGGCCGTGGACTTCGAGGTTGGTGACCGGCGCCATCAGCCCGTGCAGGGCGAGGCCGACGGTGTCGCGGTAGACGCGCTGCAACGCGACGGACTTCTGGATCACCGAGGCCCCGGACAGCGTGTAGAGGATCTCCACGGCTTCCTTGGCCAGCTGGATCCCGTAGCCCACCTGGCCGCGGATGGCGGCCTTCTCCTCGGTGGTGACGGTGACGGCGCGGTCCGCCCGGTCCTGCATGAGCGTGGTGATGCGGTCCAGCAGGCCCTCGGCGGCGGCGATCTTGTTGGCCGCCGTGCCGACCTGGATCTGCACGTGCGGGTGCTCGGACTGCTCGGTCCAGCCGGTGTAGGCGATGCCGCGACCGGGCGCGCGCTCCACGAACAGCTCCAACGCCTGGTGGGCCAGGCCGATGTACACCCCCAGCGAGGGCGCCATGACGTACGGGATCAGGCCGTAGTCGCGGCCGTGCAGGCCCATGTTCCAGCGGTCGCCGGTGGTCCCCTCCAGCACCGCCACGCCGTCCACGACCCGGTGGGCGGGCACGAAGACGTTCTTCGCGGTGGAGGTGGAACTGCCGGTGCCGGCGGCGGAGGAGGTGTGCCAGTCGTCGGCGACGGTGAACTCCGCCGCGGGCACGACGGCGTAGAACTCCTCGGGCTCGTCGTGGCCGGGCAGCTCCACCATCGCGGCGGCGATGTTCCAGTCCGCGCCCCGGATGCCGGTGTTGAACCGCCAGCTGCCGTTGAGCAGGTAGCCGCCCTCGGTCGGGGTCAGCGAGCCGGTCGGGGTGAACCCGCCGGAAACCCGCGCCGAGCCGCCCTCGAACACCTCTTCCTGCGCCCGGTCCGGGTAGGCGGCGATGATGCCCGTGCTGGACATCCACGCGTTCACCGTCCAGCCGGTCGAGCCGCAGCCCCGGGCGACCTCGCGCACGATGGCGACCTGGTCGGCCACACCGAGGTCCAGCCCGCCGAACTTGCGCGGGACGGGCGCCCGGAACACGCCCGCCTCCTCCAGCAGCTTGATGTTCTCGTCCGGCAACCACCGCCGGTCCTCGGCCTCCTGGCCGTTGGCCCGCAGCCGCGGCACGAGGTCCCGGACCGCGTCGATCACCGCCCGACCGTCCTGCTCGGTCTCCTGCATCGCGCTGAACCCTCTCGTAGCGTCCCCTGTGGACTGTCGACGTCGGCGGACACCTGTGCGAACTCCTCCCCCAGGCACCCTCTGGGCCGAACAGTACGAGCGCGTGGAAAACCGCCCCTCATCGCGCAGTAACGCCAGGTGCACGACCGGTGATTACCGGCGCGTGAGCCGGCCGTGAATGCGGTCGGGCTACCGTCGCCGGGTAGGGCCGAGAAGCCTGTGAGCACCGGTCCCGCGGACCCGGTCCACCGACAGGAAGCAGGACGGAAACATGTCCACCGCACTCCGGATCGACCCCGACTTCCCCGACCTCACCGACGACATCGACACCCAGAACGACATCTTCATCGACGTCTTCAACTCCGGCGACGGCGCACTGTTCGACCGCCTGTACCGCCCGGACGCCATCTCCAACTTCTCCGGCGGCCAGCTGACCGGCGCACCCCGCAAGGCGTGGTTCGAGCAGTTCCTCTCGGCAAAGCCGTACCTGGAGGCAAAGCTCACGCACGCGTACGTGGCGGGCGACGTGTCCCTCATCGGCGTGACCTTCCAGATCGACACCACCGACGAGGAGGGCCGCAAGGTCCGCATCACCGGCAGCTGCACCGACGTCCTGCGCCGCGGCGAAGACGGCCGCTGGCTGATGGCCGTCGACCGCCCGGTCATGAACCCGCCGCAACTCCTGGACTGACCCGGACGTCGTCCCCGCTCCACCACGAGGCGCCCACCCGACCATCCGGGCGGGCGCCTCGCCAGTGACATCCCCCTCCCCCGGACCCTCCCCTCGGCCCGCGGGGCGCGCGCGCTTTTCGAAGTAGCTCGCGCAGCAGACCCCCCGACTTGGGCTTCTTCCGTCATCCCCGTATGGCCTGCCC
>NZ_JBBEGC010000237.1:0-3601 GCF_037401995.1 Saccharothrix sp. CCNWYY140 | reverse complement strand
AGCCCTTCGGGCAGGCCATACGGGGATGACACAAGCAAGAAGCCCAAGTTGAGTTGTGTCCTCCTCGGTGGACTGCCCGCTCGCCGGCTTCGCCGAAGAGTGTGCGTGCGCGTTTGTCGTTCCATGAGTGGGAGAGCTATGTTGACATTGGGTATAAGTGGTCATTTCAATCTGTTACCGGCCTTGTTTCGCACCTACATGCATGATGCTGCCGCCTGTTTAGTTGCCGATGGGGAGCTTGTCGCGGCTGTTGAGGAGGAGCGGTTCAATCGGATCAAGAAGACTAATCGGTTTCCGGCTGGTGCCATTCGGGCGTGTCTGGACATTGCGGGTGTTGCGCCGGCTGATGTGGATGCGATCGGCTATTACTTCGACCAGGATCTTGTGGATCTCGGGCTGCGCAACTTCCAGCTTGCGACCCCGGTTCAGCCTGTCCGCTTTGGGCGTGAGCTTCTGCTGGATCGGTTGCGGGCCGAGTTGGATTGGGAGGTTGAGCCTGATCGTGTGATGTTCACCCGGCACCACCTGGCACATGCCTGGTCGTCGTTTGCGCGTTCGGGTATGGGGGATGCGTTGGTTGTGGTGATGGATGGGCGAGGGGAGACCGTGTCGACGACCATCCACCTTGCTGGGGGTGGTGAGATGCGTGAGCTTCGGTCTTACTCGGTGCCGCAGTCGTTGGGGTTGTTCTACCAGGACGCTATCGGGCACGTCGGGTATGGCTTCGGGGACGAGTACAAGGTGATGGGGCTGGCGCCCTACGGCGACGCGGCGACCTACCGCGAGCAGTTCCAGAGCCTGTATCGGCTGCTGCCCGACGGAGACTACGAGCTCATCCCGACCATGCCGGACATGAACCCCACCTCGGAACCGTTCTACGCCAACGGGTTCCCCGTCCGCCGCGCCGGTGAGCCGGTCACCGGCGAGCACCGGGACTTTGCCGCCGGGCTCCAGGAGACGTTGGAAACGCTGGCCATGCACATCATCACCCACTGGGCGCGGCAGACCGGGGCGCGGCGGCTGTGCTTCACCGGGGGTGTGGCGCACAACAGCAGTCTCAACGGGGTGATCTTGCGGTCTGGGTTGTTCGACGAGGTCTTCGTGCATCCGTCCTCGCACGACGCGGGGGCTGCGGAGGGGGCGGCCATCGTTGCTGCTCGGCGGCTTGGTGCTCCGCATACGCCGGCTTCGCGGTTGGTTGGGGCGAGTCTTGGGCCGGATCTTGGCGACTTGGACGACGTCGAGCGGCAGTTGCGGGCCTGGAGTGGGGTTGTGGAGGTTGAGAGGCCTGCGGACGTTGTCGAGGCGACGGCCCAGTTGCTCGCTGAGGGTGCGGTGGTGGGGTGGGCGCATGGGCGGTCCGAGTTCGGGCCTCGGGCGTTGGGCAATCGGAGCATCATCGCCGACGCGCGGCCGGTGGAGAACCGGGATCGGATCAACGCGATGGTGAAGAAGCGGGAGAGCTTTCGGCCGTTCGCGCCCGCTGTCACGCCGGAAGCGGCGGCGACCTACTTCGACCTGACCGAGACTTCGGCCGAGCACGGGTTCATGTCGTTCGTGGTGCACGTGCGGGAAGCCCGGCGCGAGGAACTCGGGGCGGTGACGCATGTGGACGGCACGGCGCGGGTTCAGGTGGTCACGCCGGAGGCCAACGAGCGGTTCCACCGGCTGATCACCCGGTTCGGTGAGCTGACCGGGACGCCCGTGCTGCTGAACACCTCCTTCAACAACAACGCCGAGCCGATCGTGCAGTCCGTGCACGACGCCCTCACCTGCTACCTGACGACCGAGATCGACGTGCTCGTGGTCGAAGACTTCCTGGTCCGCCGCCGCGAACCGGTGACCCGCCTGCTCGACGACCTGGTGCCGGCACTGCGCCCCGACACCCGGCTGCGCCGGGACTGGCGGCCGGGTGACGACGTGCGCGGGGAGGTGTACCTGGACTACTCGTTCGGGCCGTCGGCGGTGCCGTCACCCGAGGTGTTCGACCTGCTGGCGTCAGTGGACGGGGAGTCCACGCTGGGCGCGCTGGCGGGAGAACTGACCGACGAGATGCGTGCCGAGCTGTATGCGTTGTGGCAGCAGCGGTTCTTCAGCCTCACGCCCAAGGCCTAGGACGGCCGCACGGCCTGCCGGTCACCACGCGACCGGCAGGCTGTGGGGACCGCGCACCAGACGGCCCTTCTTGAACTCGACCTCGCCGGCCAGGCGGAGGTTGGGGTAGCGGGCGAGCAGGGTGCTGAGGGCGACGTTGAGTTCCATTCGGGCCAAGGGCGCGCCGATGCAGTGGTGCACACCGTGGCCGAAGGCGAAGTGCTGGTTCGACGGTCGGTGGAAGTCGATCTTGTCCGCCTCGGGGAAGACCAACTCGTCGCGGTTGGCGACCAGGCCGTCCACGAACACCGCCTCACCCTTGGCGATCGTCACGCCGCTGAGCACCACGTCCTCGGTCGCGAACCGGGGGAACGCGGGCGAGCCGGACAGCTTCGTGACGCGCAGCAGCTCCTCGATCGCGGCGGGCAGCAGCGACGGGTCCGCGCGCAGTTCGGCCAGCCGGTCGGGGTGGGTGAGCAGTTGGTAGGTGAAGTTGGAGATCTCGCTGCCGGTGGTCTCGTGGCCCGCGATGAGCAACGTGACGCTGAACGAGACCAGCTCGTCCTCGGTGAGCCGGTCCTCCTCGTCGTGCGCAGTGACCAGCGTGGTGAGCATGTCCTCACCGGGATTGCGACGCTTCTCCTCGACCAACTCGCGCAGGTAACCGTGCAGGCTCGCGAACGCGGCCTGGATCTCCGGCACGGTGAACGCGGTGATCGCCACCGCCGCATCCGACCACTCCCGGAACTTCACCCGATCCAGGTCGGGCACGCCGAGCATCTCACTGATCAACGTGATCGCCGTCGGCATCGCCAACGCACTGACCAGATCAGCCGGCGACCCGTTCGCCTCCATCTCGTCCAACAACCCATCCACGATCTGCTGCGCCCGCTCCCGCAGTCGAGCCGTGTGCCGAGCCGTGAACGCCTTGGCGAGGATCCGCCGCAACCGGGTGTGCTCAGGCGGATCCATGCTGAGGATCGTGCCGAACTGCGGCACCTCCGGCATCGTGCGCGGCGGGTTGCGGTCGGCATCCATCACAGGCGAACGGACGAACCGCGGATCACCCATCACGGTCCGGACGTCGGCGTACCGGGTGACAAGCCAAGCTTCGGTGCCGTAAGGCAACTGCACACGCGCAACCGGCTCCTCACGCTGGAGCCGCAAGTAGGTCTCGTTGATCCCGAGGTCATCAGGTTCGGCGAACGGGTAGGACAACACGGCCACGCCACACCCCCGTCGGGCGAAAACATTGCCCGAACAGTAGAAACCCAACGGCACACCGGTCCATGCACTGTGACCAGACCACTACGGGTTCGCGCGACGACCGGACATCCACAGTGACCTGATCGAGCGGCACCAACCCGCACCAGCGACCGCCCACGCACGCCCCCACCCTCCGCGCCCAGAGCACCGGAGGTGCTCTTCGGCGCGCAGCGCGGGTTCTTCGGCGGAGCCGGCAAGTGGCAGTCCACCGAGGAGGACACAGCGCAACTTGGGCTTCTTG
>NZ_JBBEGC010000236.1:0-4200 GCF_037401995.1 Saccharothrix sp. CCNWYY140 | reverse complement strand
GATGACACAAGCAAGAAGCCCAAGTTGCGCTGTGTCCTCCTCGGTGGACTGCCACTTGCCGGCTCCGCCGAAGAACCCGCGCTGCGCGGGTCAGGTGGGTTTGGTTGCTATTGCTAGGTCGTCCTCGTGGAGGCTGCCTAGGACTAGGGTGCCGTTCCGTTCTGCCACTGAGGTTACGAAGCCGTAGTCGGTGTCTGAGCGGAGGTCGTGGACCAGGGTGCCGTCTGGGGCGAACGCCATGATCCAGGCAATGGGGGTGGCTTTTGGTCGGATCGCTTCCGGCAGGTTCCAGATCAGTAGGCGTAGGAAGCCTGGTAGCGGTAGGAGTTTGTCCAGTAGAGGGTTGCGGGGTGCGGCGATTGCGGCCCATATGAGGCCGTCGCTGCCCAGGCTTAGGTTGTCCGGGAAGCCGGGGAGGTTGTCCGCCCAAGGGGTTGTGGTGCCGGTGGACAGGTCGTAGCGGGAGATGCGGTAGCGGCTTGTTTCGGCGTAGAGCAAGTGGGTTGGGGTTAGTACTAGGCCGTTGGCGAAGGACAGGCCCTCCAGGAGCGTGGTTACTGTGCCGTCTGGGTCGCGGCGTAGTAGGCGGCCGGTGCAGGAGTGTTCCAGCATGTCGCCTTCGTAGTGGTTCAGGTGCCAGCGGCTGGTGGAGGTGGTGAACCAGATTGTGCCGTCTGGGCCTTCTACTACGTTGCTGGCGAATGTCAGGGGCTTGCCGTCGACCTTGTCTACTAGGACCTCTACGTCCGCGCCTACTCGGAGCAGGCCTTGGTCGTGGTCGCATACGAGCACGGTGCCGTCGGCGCAGACCTCTATGCCCAAGGGCCGGCCGCCGGTTACGCCTAGGACGGTGCGTTCCCCGGTGTTGGGGTCGATCGCCACGACCCTGCCGTCTGCCAAGCCGGTGACCACCCGGCCCTGGGGGTCGAACAGGACGTCCTCGGGGCCGTGTCCTCCCGTGGGCAGGCGGCGGTCGACGGTCAGTGTTGCGGTGCGCCCGGTGTCTCGCAGCGGGGGAGGGTGCCAGCGGCGGGGGGTGATCAGGCGGCGGGTCATCTTCGTGACCTTAGGGGCGCCGGACGGGCCGGGCGGGGAGGCCCGGCCCGGTTCGGGTCAGATTGCGGAGCAGTCGGGTTTGTCGGTCCAGTTGGTGCCGCAGTGGTAGAGCGTGATCTGGGTCGAGTAGCCGTAGCGTGCGCCGAGGGTGTTGTACTCGGTGACGTCCACGCGGCCGGCGACGTAGTGGTCGGTCGCGGTGCCTCGGGCGGTTTCGGTGTACGGCGGGGCGGATGTGGTGGTGGTCGTGGTGGGTGGGGTGGTGTTGGCGATGCCCCAGAAGTGGACCAGGTGGTGGGCGGCGCAGATGTTCACGTCGAGGATGTATGCGCCGGCTGTGCCGCATTGGGCCGAACCGGTGCCGGGGTCTACGGGGTGGCCGTGGGCCATGCCGGTGATCTCGAACTGCTCGACCGTGCCGCCGTACACGCGGTGTGGGTAGCCGCCGACCGTGTCGGTCGCGTCCGGGGTCTGGTCGGTGCCGTTGACGTTGGTCCACTGCTCGACCAGCTCGACGGCGTTCATGGGGCGCACGGTGGTGTCGGAGGTGCCGTGCCAGATCGACACCTTCGGTCGTGGTCCCGAGTGGGCGAAGGCCGCCCTCACCTTGTCGCCCCACTGGGCCGGGCTCAGGTTCACGCCGGGGTTCATGCACGTGAAGGCCGTGCTGACGGAAGTGGCGCAGCCGTAGGGGAGTCCGGCGATGACGCCGCCGCCGGAGAAGACGTCCGGGTAGGTGGCGAGCATGACCGACGTCATCCCGCCGCCCGCGGACAGACCGCTGACGTACGCGGCGGTCGCGCCGACGTCCTGGCGGGTGCGGTCGACCATCTGCTTGATCGACAGGGCTTCGCCGGAGCCGCGCCGGGTGTCGCCGGGCTCGAACCAGTTGAAGCACGAGTTGGCGTTGTTGGCCGACCGCTGCTGCGGGAACACCACGGTGAACCGGTGTTGGTCGGCCAGTTTCAGCCAGCCGGTGCCGGAGGCGTAGGTCGGGGCGTTCTGGGTGCAGCCGTGCAGGGCGAGGACGACCGGTCGGCCGGTGGGCAGGCCGTCGGGCACGTACCGGAACATCTGGAGGTTCCCGGGGTTGGTGCCGAAACCGGTGACCTCGCGCAGGGTGGCGGCCGAAGCCGGGGTGGCGGTGATCGTGACGGCGGCGAGCACGGCCGCGGCGGCGAGGAGGGCGGCGGGACCGCGGATGGCTGTGGCAGGGGGACGAACCGGCATGACGCTTCCTCCACGTTGAGGGTGATCGCAATCACAGGCGTTGTGCCGATGCTAGGAACGCTCGCGCCGCAGGTCGTTGGTGCTCACCACCATTTTCGCCGGCGCGCTGGTGTGAAAAAGGCACACGGTCGGCTCAGCGGTGCTCGGCCAGCCAGTCCTCGAAGGCCTCCGCCAGAGCGGGCAGCACGCGCAGCTCGCCGAACCGGTGGCCCTTGCGCATGTTCGCCCAGACGACGCCGAAGTCGCCGGGGTCGATGCCGGCGTCGTCCACGAGCCGCCGGGCCGCGTACTCGGCCGCTGCTTCGCGGTCGTGCAGCCAGGTCGTCCGCTCGCGGGTCAGGTGCATGGGGCTGAAGTTAGGCGCTCCGGGCGCCCGTATCCATGTGGTGGGACCACTGTTCCCGGCGCGGGGCATGTGGCCCCACCACACCCCGTCAGGAGGTCGGGTGGTCGTCGTCCTCGTCGTGGTCGTCGTAGTCCACCCACAGGTCGCCTTCGTCGCAGCGCCACTCGTCCCAGCGCCCGGCGACGACACCGGCCGCGCCGGCCGCCTCGCACAACACCTGGTTGTGGAAGTCGCCGTAGTACTCCCAGTCGTCGTCGGGGTCGTCGTGGCGGGCGGTGGACACGGGGGCGGGTGGCGCGGTGGCGGCGGTGGCGGGCAGGGTCGTCACGGCGCACAGGCTCGCGACGACGAGCGCCAGGGTCAGGGTCCGGTTCATCGAGTGTCTCCTTCGGACGGTTCGAGGTCGTCCCACCACCAGGCGATGGCGGGGACGGGCAGTGGGTCCGGGTTGGTGTCGGACGGGTGGTCGGACCACACCGGATCGGGCCGCACGGGTGCCGCGTCCGCGAATGCGGTGTAGCGGGGAGCCGACAGCGCCCAGTCGGTGTTGCCGCGGACCGACTGGCCCAGGCAGTCCAGCAGCAGCCGCAGCGCCCGGCTGCACGGCCGCGCGGTGACCCGGTCGCGCAGGGCCAGGAACCGGACCATGACCCGGTCCCGCAGCGCGACGGCTTCGCGCATGGCTTCGTCGGGCCGCAGACCCCGGTGGTGGACCAGCACGTTCACCAGGTTCTGCTCGGTGTGGTCCTCGGCGGTTTCCTTGACGTACGAGTGGATGTCGTTGTCCCAGGAGTCGATCATGTACGCCATCTCGCGCAGCGCGCGCACGGGCGGCGAGTCCATCTCGGCGGCCGGCACCTCGGCGCGGTTGGCGACCTCCAGCAGGCCGAGGGTCGGCGCACCGCCGGCCGAGTGCAGCCGCATGGCGGTGTACTCCTCCAGCGAGGGCATGTGGCCGCGTTCCCGGTTGGCGACCTGGAGGGCGACGGCGAACAGCCACGCCCGGTGGGCGTCGACGAACCGTTGCACCTGCACCGGGGTGGCCACCGCGTGCATGTCACGGGCGATGTCCTGCAACGCCAAGGAGAAACGGTCGTCGGACACGGGGTGCCACGGCGTTTCCAGCGCCCGCTGCACGGTGGCGGCGGTGGACAGGTAGTCGTACGGGCTGGTGCTGTACTCGCCCGCATCACAACGCATGTCGTCGAACAGGAAACCCCAGTACGCCCAACGGACAGCGACCTGGAGGCCGTCGTCGTCGGCGTGGGGCGCGAACCGGCCGAACAACTCGGCGCTGTTCGTCGCGACCGTCCGCCGCCGCTGCCGGTCGTCCTCGCACAGTCCGATCCGGTCGATCCACTCGACCGCCCGCTGTTCGGCCTCGGCGACCCGGGGGTGGACCGCGGCCGGGAACGGGCAGTAGAACGGCAACATCCGAACCGGTGACTCGACGGTCGTCATGCGAGTGCTCCTTCCGCCGGCGACGCCTCGTCGGCGATGCGCATGGCCTCCTCGATGAGGGTCTCGACGATCTGGTGCTCGGGGACGGTCTTGATGACCTTGCCCTT
>NZ_JBBEGC010000235.1:0-4465 GCF_037401995.1 Saccharothrix sp. CCNWYY140 | reverse complement strand
GCCATACGGTGGGGGAACCGAGGCCCTCCACTTGTAGGTAACACCTACCGCGCGCTCCGCGCGCGAACAACCGCGCTCCGCGCGTCGAAGCGCCGCCGCTGTGCGGAAAGTGCCTTGCTCAGGCAGACACGCGGTCCCGTCGAGCGCGAGTCAACATGTAGTCCTCGGCCCGCACAGCCTTGGTCCGCATCCAATACCGCCAAGTGAACCCAGGCCACACAGTCCGGTTGATCCCCTGCGCATCCAAGTACCAACTCTTGCAGCCACCCTCAGTCCACACCCCCTTGGTCAACTTCCGCTGCAACTGCCGGTTGAACCGAGCCTGCACATCAGGCCGCACGTCCAACTCATCCGCCCGGTGCCGGTCCAACAACTCCAGACACTGCCGCACGTACCGGATCTGCGACTCGATCATGAAGACCACCGAGTTGTGCCCCAACCCGGTGTTCGGCCCGAGCAGGAAGAACAGGTTCGGGAAGCCCGAGACCGTGATCCCGTAGTACGTCTCGATCCCCTTCTCCCGCCACTGCTTGGCCAGGTCGACGCCGCCCTTCCCCTGGATGTCGAGGTAGTCGAAGCTGTCGACCACGTGGAAGCCGGTGCCGTAGATGATCGTGTCGACCTCGTGCTCGATACCAGCCTTGTCCACGATGCTGTTCTCGCGCACCTCGGCAATGCCGTCCGTGGTGAGGTCAACGTTCGGCTTGGTCAAGGACGGGTAGTAGTCGTTGGAGATCAGGACTCGTTTGCAGCCCATCGTGTAGTCCGGCTTGAGCTTGGCGCGCAGGTTCGGGTCGGGGACCTGGGAGCGCATGTGGCGTTTGGCGATGTTCTGCGCGAATTCCATGATCTTCGGGTTCACGGCGAAGCCCAGGGCGCTGGATTCGCGTGTCCAGTAGACGAAGTTCCGGTACAGCCGCTGGGCGCCGGGGACCGCCCGGAACAGGCGCTGTTCCCACGTCCTGATGGAACGGTCCATTTTGGGCATGATCCACGGGGGTGTGCGCTGGAAGATCGTCAACCTTTCCACCTGGTCCGCGATCTGGGGCACGAACTGGATGGCCGAGGCGCCCGTGCCGACCACGGCGACCCGTCGACCCGTGAGGTCGTGGGAGTGGTCCCATTCGGCGGAGTGGAAGGTCTTGCCCTTGAACTTCTCGATGCCCGGTAGCGCTGGGACGTTCGGGATGTGCAGTGCGCCGACGCCGGCGACGACCGCCTTCGCGGTGTAGGTGTCGCCCTGTTCGGTGGCGACGTGCCAGACCTTGGCGTCCTCGTCCCACCGCGCGCCCGCGACCTTGGTGTTGAAGCGGATGTGCTCGCGCAGCCCGTACTTGTCGGCGACCTGCTTGAGGTAGTCCCAGATCTCCGGCTGGCGGGCGAACATGCGCGACCACTTCGGGTTCAGCTCGAAGGAGTACGAGTACATGTGGGACGGGACGTCGCAGGCGCAGCCGGGGTAGGAGTTGTCGCGCCAGGTCCCGCCCAGGTCGCTCGCCTTCTCGAGCACGACGAAGTCGCGCTCGCCGGTCCGCTTCAGCTCGATCGCCATGCCCAGGCCGGAAAAGCCCGTGCCGACGACCAGGACCTTGACCTCTCGGTGCATCCCGACCTCCTCGTCCGGCTACATACTCCCCAGTAGGTTACTCGAAGTAAGTTACCTCCGGTAGTCTCGACTTCGTGACCACCACCGAGGAGCCGCGCCGCAAGCGGATGCCCAAGGCGCAGCGCAAGGCGCAGATGCTCGACATCGCCGAGCAGGTGTTCGCCGAGCGCGGCTACCTCGCGGCGTCGATGGACGAGATCGCGGAGCGCGTGGGTGTGTCCAAGCCGATGCTCTACGAGTACTTCGGCTCGAAGGAGGGCCTGCTCATCGGGTGCATCCACCGGGCGCGCACCGAACTGCTGGACCGCACGCAGCAGGCGATCGCCGGGGCGTCCTCACCGGAGGAGATCCTGCGGCTGGGACTGCTGGCGTTCTTCGAGTTCATCGGGGAGCACAAGCAGGCGTGGGCGTTGCTGCGGCAGGAGGCGGCGGTGACCGTGCCGTCGGCGGTGGAGGAGATCGAGGGCATCCGGCGGCAGCAGACGGACCTGATCGCGGCGGTCATCGGCAGCTTCGACACGGACATCGACGTGGTCGAGGCGGAGGCGTTCGCGGAGATCGTCGTCGGGTCGACCGAGCGGCTGGCGCTGTGGTGCGAGCGCCGGCCCGAGGTGGGACCGGCGCTCGCGACCACCTACGTCATGGAGGTCGTGTGGCGGGGCGTGGCCAACAGGCTCAAGGGGTGAGGACGACCTTCAACGCGCTGCGGTCGTCCATCGCGCGGTAGCCGTCCGCGACCTCGTCGAGCGGGATCGTCCGGTCGAAGACCGGCGACGGGTCGAGGCGGCCGGCCAGGACGTCGGCCAGCAACTCGGGCAGGTAGGCGCGCACCGGCGCGAGCCCGCCCGCGATGCCGATGTTCCGCCCGAACAACTTGCCCGTGGGCAGGTTCGGCGCCTGGTGCGGAACGCCGACGTAGCCGATCCGCCCGCCGTCGCGGACCAACCCGATGGCCGTCGTCCAGGACTCCTCCGTACCCACGCACTCCAACACGACCGGCGCACCAAGCCCACCGGTCAACTCCCGAACCTTCTCGACCGCTTCGTCACCGCGCTCGGTCACCTGGTCGGTCGCCCCGAACAACCGAGCCACCTTCGCCCGGTCCTCGTGCCGCCCCAGCGAGATGATCCGCTCGGCACCCAGCCGCCGAGCCGCCAGAACTCCGCACAACCCGACCGCACCATCCCCGACCACGGCAACCGTGGCCCCCGGCGCGGCCCCGGCCGACACCGCCGCGTGGTGCCCAGTGCCCATCACGTCGGACAGCGCGAGCAGGGCGGGCAACAGGCTGTCGTCAGCCTCTTCGGGAACCCGCACAAGCGTGCCGTCGGCGAACGGGACACGTACCGCCTCCCCTTGGCCGCCGTCAGACGTGCCGGACCCCCAGAACCCGCCCGCACGGCACGAGGTCGGAAGGCCTTGGACGCAGTAGGGGCAGGTCCCGTCGCTCCAGACGAAGGGCGCGATCACGCGGTCCCCAGGCTGGACGGAGGTGACCTCGGGACCGACGTCGACCACCCGACCGACGAACTCGTGCCCGATCCGCTGACCGGGTGCGCGCCGCGAGACCCCTCGGTAGGCCCACAGGTCACTGCCGCAGATGCACGCCAACTCGACCTGGACGACGGCGTCCCCCGGGTCATGGACGGCAGCGTCCGGAACTTCCTCGACGCGGATGTCCTGGGGTCCGTGGATCGTCGTCGCCCGCACCGGGCCTCCTCGCGTCGTCGGGGGTTGGGTGCGGACATCCTCGCAAGGGGCGCGGCGTCACGTCAGTACGGGATCCACTGCTCGGATGGCTTTGCGTGCGGGGACCCGGTGGGAGCCGGCCGGGGGGTGGCAGCCGGTCCCACCGGGTCATGGGGGTGTGGCTTTGAGGGTCAGGCCCTGCGACGCCGGGTGACGAGAAGGGCGAGCGCACCCGCGCCCACGCTCAGCAGACCCAACAGGACCATCCAGGACGTGTTCGCGCCGGTGAAGGCCAGTGCCTGGTCGAGGACTGCGGCAACCGGGTTCTGCGGGTCGCCCTGCGCGCCGGCAGGCGGGGTCTGGGTGGACGACGTGCTGGTGGACGTGTCCGAAGTCGACGTGGACGTCGAGGTGGAAGTGGAGGTGGACGTCGAGGTCGTCGTGGGGACCGTGGTCGGCGCGGTCGTCGTGGTGGTCGTCGTGTCCGTGCAGCCCGTGTGCGCCGGGTTGCTACGGCCGACGCCCGCGTTGCGGTCGCACTCGTACCCGGCGTTGCCGTCCGAACCGCCCGGCAGCTGGCCAGGAGGGTTCTTGTTGTCGGCGTTGCCCACACAGCCGGCACACGGCTGGCCAACCTGCTGCCCATCACCATTGCCGTTCTCGGACGGAGAACCATCGCGCGTCGAGTCGTACGGACCGTGCGTGTTGGCACCGTGGTCGGTGAAGTCCGCATTGGACGGCGGCTGCGGCGCGTTGGTGTCTTCCTGCGCGGGCTGACCCTGCTGGGCGGGTTGCCCCTGCCCGTGCTCACCGGCCTGGCCGTGCTCCTGGGACTGGCCGGGCGGGGTGAATCCGGGGTCGGTGCCGTTGCCGTTGCCCGGGTCGGCGGTGGCCGCCACCGGGGCGAAGACTAGGCCGAGTGCGGCAGTGGCGGCTAGCAACAGGCGTCTGGACATGGCGTCCTCCTGGAGCAGGGACTTAATCCATCCGGGGTATCGGTGTGGACGCCAGTGTGTTACCCGTCACTCCACGAAGTCATGCTTCACCTCACCGAGTGACACCGAGAGGTCACGGACCGTCGCGCGAAGCGCGATCTTCGCGCGCGCGGAGCGCGCGGTAGGTGTTACCTACAAGTGGAGGGCCTCGGTTCCCCCACCGTATGGCCTGCCC
>NZ_JBBEGC010000234.1:0-5130 GCF_037401995.1 Saccharothrix sp. CCNWYY140 | reverse complement strand
GCCCTTCGGGCAGGCCATACGGGGATGACACAAGCAAGAAGCCCAAGTTGCGCTGTGTCCTCCCCGGCGGACTGCCCGCTCGCCGGCATCGCCGGAGGGGCGGTGGTCCCGTGGGGTGTGGTGGGGGTCACAAGGTTTTTTCGGAGCGCGCGTCATGTCTGGCGGTGTGGGCCCTCTAACCAGGTGCGGGGTGGCCCGGGCGAGGGCCGGGCCACCCCTGCCCTCCTTTACCGCTTGTCGATGTCGGGGTGACGCCCCGTGGACGAGAGCGCTTCAGAAAGTTACGGAACGGTGTCGACCGTTCCGCTTCGGGTTGACAGTGGCGGGTCTCGACGTGACTGTGAGAGCGCTCTCACGACGGGCCGCGCGGGATCGAAGGCGACCCGATGCATCCAGGAGGACGGATGAGCAGGACTCTGGTCGGCCGGGTTGGGGCGACCATCGTGACGGTCGTGGCTGTTGGTGCGGTGGTTGCCTGTAGTGGGGGGAGTGGTGCTGGGGACGGGAAGGTCAAGTTGTCCATCGGGATCTTCTCCGACTTCGGGTACGACAACCTGATCAAGGAGTACCAGGCGCAGCACCCCGAGATCGAGATCGAGCAGCGCAAGGTCAAGATGGAGCAGCACCACACCCAGTTGGCCACCCAGCTCGCGGGTGGGCGGGGTGCGGCGGACATCGTGGCCATCGAGGAGGGCAACGTTGCCCTGTTCCGGCAGTCCAAGGACAAGTTCGTCAACCTTGCCGACTACGGGGCCAAGGAGCTGAAGTCCCAGTGGGCGGGCTGGAAGTGGAACCAGGGGACTGCCGACGACGGGAACTTCGTGCTCGGGCTCGGGACTGACATGGGGAGTCTTGCGCTGTGCTACCGGCGTGATCTGTTCCAGGCGGCTGGGTTGCCTGTGGAGCGGGATGCGGTGGGCAAGTTGTGGCCTACCTGGCAGGAGTTCCTGGCTACCGCGGACAAGTTTGCCGCTGCTACGCCGAACGTGAAGTTCGTCGACACCGCGCAGAACGTGTACAAGGCGATCCTCGACCAGACCGAGGAAGGCTACTTCGCCAAGGCGGACGACTCGTTCATCGCCGACACCAACCCCAAGGTCGCCGACGCGTTCAAGCTCGCCGCCAGTTTGGCCGAGAAGAAGCAGACCAGTGCGCTGTCCCCGTTCAGCCAGGACTGGAACGTCGCTCTCAAGCAAGCCTCCTTCGCCACCACCACGTGCCCGGCCTGGGCGCTCGCGCTGATCAAGGCCGGTGCGGGCGATGAAGCGGCGGGCAAGTGGGACGTGGCCGCCGCGCCCGGTGGTGGTGGGAACTGGGGTGGGTCGTTCCTCGCCGTGCCGAAGCAGGGCAAGCACCCCAAGGAGGCCTACGAGCTGGCCAAGTGGCTGACCGCGCCGGAGCAGCAGAAGCGGATCTTCAAGGAGACCGGCAACCTGCCCAGCGAGCCCGCCGCCTACAAGGACCCCGAGGTCACCTCGACGGTCAACGAGTACTTCAACAAGGCTCCCGTGGGCCAGATCTTCGGCAACTCCGCCGAGAACCTGAAGCCGACCTACCGCGGCACCAAGGACTCGAAGGTCACTCCGGTGTTCAACAACGCCTTGCAGCGCGTCGAAACCGGTAAGCAGTCCACTTCGGACTCGTGGGACCAGGCCGTGCGGGAAGCGCGGGACGCGGCCAAGTGACGGTCGCCCCGGCGCGAGGCGGTACGGAGACCGGGCGCTCCGTGCCGCCGCCGCGCGTCGACAAGCCGTACTGGCGGCACCGCCTGGGGCGTTGGGACACCAAGTACACGCCGTACCTGGCCATCGCGCCGTTCTTCGTCGTCTTCGGGATCTTCGGCCTGTACCCGCTGCTCTACACGGCCTGGGTGTCGCTGCACGACTGGCAGCTCATCGATGGTGATCGTGGGTTTGTCGGGCTGGAGAACTTTCGGACGCTGTTCGGGGATCCGAACTTCTGGAACGCACTGGGCAACACGGTCAGCCTGTTCGTGTTGTCGACCGTGCCGCAGTTGCTTGCCGCGCTTGGGTTGGCGGCGCTGTTGGACCGGGGCCTGCGTGGTCGGGCGTTCTGGCGGGCGGGTGTGTTGCTGCCCAACGTCATCTCGGTCGCTGCGGTGGCCCTGGTGTTCGCGCAGTTGTTCGGGCGGGACTTCGGGATCGTCAACGGGGTGCTGGGGCTCGTCGGGATCGACCCGGTGGACTGGCGGGCCGAGACGTGGGCCTCGCACCTCGCGATCAGCTCGATGGTGATGTGGCGGTGGACCGGGTACAACGCCCTGATCTACCTGGCCGCCATGCAGTCCGTGCCCAAGGACATGTACGAGTCAGCCCTGCTGGACGGGGCCTCGCGGTGGCGGGTGTTCTGGTCCATCACCGTGCCGAGCATCCGGCCGACGATCCTGTTCACCGTCATCGTGTCGACCATCGGCGGTATGCAGCTGTTCGTCGAACCGCAGCTGTTCGACCCGGGCGGCACGGCCACGGGCACCGGCGGCGCGGACCGGCAGTTCCAGACGCTGGTGATGTACCTGTACGAGAAGGGGTTCCGGCTGTTCGACGCCGGTTACTCGTCGGCGATCGCGTGGGTGCTGTTCATGCTGATCCTGCTCGTGGCCCTGCTGAACTTCACGTTGACGCGGCGCATCGCGTCGAAGGGGTGAGGGCCGTGGCTTCCCGTGTGGGCAAGGCGGGGCCGATGGTGTACGCGGTGCTGGTCGTGGTGCTCGTGGCGTCGATCTTCCCGCTGTACTACTCGTTCCTGATCGCCAGCAAGGACAACTCGGCGCTCGGTGACGCCGTGCCGTCGTTGGTGCCGGGTGGGAACCTGTTCGAGAACCTCGGGCGGGTGTTCGACACCGTGGACTTCTGGCTGGCGATGCAGAACTCGCTGGTGGTCGCGGGAACGGTGGCGATCAGCAACGTCCTGCTGGGCACGTTGGCCGGGTTCGCGTTCGCGCGCTTGCGCTTCCGGGGCGGCAACTCGTTGTTCCTGATCGTGGTGGGAACGTCGATGGTCCCGACGCAGTTGGGTGTCATCCCGCTGTACATGCTGATGTCGGACCTCGACTGGTACGGGACGCTGCAAGCCGTCATCGTGCCCGCGCTGATCGGCGCGTTCTCGGTGTTCTGGATGCGCCAGGCGTGCGAGGAGTCCGTGCCGTTCGAGCTGGTGGAGGCGGCCCGGGTGGACGGGTGCTCGGTGTTGCGCACCTTCTGGCACGTGGCGCTGCCCGCGGTCCGGCCGCAGGCGGCGGTGATGGGCATGTTCACGTTCATGACGGCGTGGAACGACTTCTTCTGGCCGCTGATCGTGCTGGACCCCAACGACAGCCCCACCGTGCAGGTCGCACTGTCCACTTTGGCCAGTGGCTACTACACGGACTACTCGCTCATGCTCTCCGGCGCGTCGCTCGCGGTGCTGCCGGTCGTCTGGATCTTCCTCCTGCTGGCCCGCCAGATCGTCGGCGGGATCATGCAGGGCGCTGTTAAGGGGTGAACACATGACCGCAACCGACCCGGACACCCAGGTCGGGCAGGAGCTGCTGCGCTTCCCACCGGACTTCCTGTGGGGAGCGGCGACGGCCTCCTTCCAGATCGAGGGCTCGACCACGGCGGACGGTCGAGGGCCGTCGATCTGGGACACCTTCGCCGCCACGCCGGGCAAGGTCGAGGGCGGCGACACCGGCGAACCCGGGTGCGACCACTACCGCCGCTACGCCTCGGACGTCGGCCTGATGGCGGACCTGGGCCTGGGCGCGTACCGCTTCTCCGTGGCCTGGCCCCGCGTCCAACCGACCGGCGCGGGCGCGGTGGAGGAGCGCGGCCTGGCCTTCTACGACCGCCTGGTCGACTCGTTGTTGGAGCACGGCATCCAGCCGGTCGCCACGCTGTACCACTGGGACCTGCCCCAGGCTTTGGAGGACCACGGCGGCTGGCGCAACCGCGACACTGCTTACCGTTTCGCGGAGTACGCAACGCTGGTGCATGCGCGGCTTGCCGACCGTGTGTCGGCGTGGGCGACGCTGAACGAGCCGTGGTGCTCGGCGTTCCTGGGCTACGGCAACGGAATCCACGCGCCGGGCGTGGTCGACCCGTTGGGAGCGCTGGAAGCCGCCCACCACCTGCTGCTGGGCCACGGTCTGGCCATCGAGGCCTTGCGCGCGCAGGCACCGAAGGACCACCGCTTGGCGATCGTGCTGAACCTCACCTCGGTCTACGCCGACGACCCGGACCACGGCGAGGCGGTGCGCAAGGTCGACGGACTCCAAAACCGGTTCTTCCTGGACCCGTTGAACGGCAAGGGGTACCCGGAGGACGTCGTCGAGGACACGGCCTGGCTGGGCGACTGGCGTCACGTCGTCCGCGACGGCGACCTGGAGCTCATCGCCGCCCCGATCGACTGGCTGGGCGTCAACTACTACAGCCCCGCGAGGGCCGCCCTGTCGGCGGACCCCTCACACGTCACCCCGGGTCCCTACCCCGGTCTGCGCGGCGTGGACCTGTTGCCGCCCAGGGGCGATGTGACCGGTTTCGGTTGGGAGATCAACGCCCAAGCCTTCACGGACCTGCTCGAACGCCTGGACCGGGACGTCACCGTGCCGCTGGTGGTCACCGAGAACGGGTCGGCGTTCCCCGACACGGTGTCGGGCGGCCGGGTAGTGGACGTCGAACGGACGAAGTACCTGGTGGACCACCTGCGTTCGGTGCACACCGCCATCTCGCGGGGCGTGGACGTGCGGGGATATTTCGCCTGGTCCCTGCTGGACAACTTCGAGTGGGCGGCCGGGTACGGCCAACGGTTCGGCATCGTGCACGTCGACTACACCACCCAACGTCGCACGGTGAAGGACAGCGGCCACGCGTTCGCGAGGATCGTCCGGCACAACGCGGTGCCGGCCAAGGGTCACGTGGTCCAGTGAAACGAGCGCGGGGCGGTCCACCGGACCGCCCCGCCCGCACAGCCCTTCGCGCCCGCACAGCCCTTCGCCCGCAGGGCGCGCGCTTTTCGAAGTAGCTCGCGCAGCAGACCCCCAACTTGGGCTTCTTCCGTCATCCCCGTATGGCCTGCCCGAAGGGCTACCACACTTTGGGTCGGGTGCAGCCAAAAGTTTTTGCGAGGAACGAG
>NZ_JBBEGC010000233.1:0-3350 GCF_037401995.1 Saccharothrix sp. CCNWYY140 | reverse complement strand
TGTCTGGTTGTTCTTTGAGAACTGCACAGTGGATGCGAGCATCTTTGTGGCAAGTTATTAAGGGCATACGGTGGATGCCTTGGCACCAGGAGCCGATGAAGGACGTAGGAGACTGCGAAAAGCCTTGGGGAGCTGTCAACCGAGCTGAGATCCAAGGGTGTCCGAATGGGGAAACCCGGCCCCAGTCATGTGGGGTCACCCGTACCTGAACACATAGGGTATGTGGAGGGAACGCGGGGAAGTGAAACATCTCAGTACCCGCAGGAAGAGAAAACAACCGTGATTCCGTGAGTAGTGGCGAGCGAAAGCGGAAGAGGCTAAACCGTACTCGTGTGATACCCGGCAGGGGTTGCGTGTGCGGGGTCGTGGGACCTGTTGGTCAGTTCTGCCGGACTGGCAAGGAGTCATAAAACGGGGTTGTTAGCGGAACGTGTCTGGAAAGCATGGCCGTAGAGGGTGAAAGTCCCGTACGCGAAAACACTCCGTCTTCTTACAGGTATCCCAAGTAGCAGCGAGCACGTGAAATTCGCTGTGAATCTGGCGGGACCACCCGCTAAGCCTGAATACTCCCTGGTGACCGATAGCGGACTAGTACCGTGAGGGAAAGGTGAAAAGTACCCCGGGAGGGGAGTGAAATAGTACCTGAAACCGTGTGCCTACAATCCGTCGGAGCCTTTAGGGGTGACGGCGTGCCTTTTGAAGAATGAGCCTGCGAGTTAGTGCTGCGTGGCGAGGTTAACCCGTGTGGGGTAGCCGTAGCGAAAGCGAGTCCGAATAGGGCGGTTGAGTCGCGTGGTCTAGACCCGAAGCGGGGTGATCTAGCCATGGCCAGGGTGAAGCGTGGGTAAGACTGCGTGGAGGCCCGAACCCACCAGGGTTGAAAACCTGGGGGATGAGCTGTGGTTAGGGGTGAAAGGCCAATCAAACTCCGTGATAGCTGGTTCTCCCCGAAATGCATTTAGGTGCAGCGTCGTGTGTTTCGTGCCGGAGGTAGAGCACTGGATGGTCTAGGGGGCCCACAAGCTTACCGAAATCAACCAAACTCCGAATGCCGGTACGTGAGAGCGCGGCAGTGAGACTGCGGGGGATAAGCTTCGTAGTCGAGAGGGAAACAGCCCAGAACGCCGGCTAAGGCCCCTAAGTGTGTGCTAAGTGGGAAAGGATGTGGGGTCGCCCAGACAACCAGGAGGTTGGCTTAGAAGCAGCCACCCTTTAAAGAGTGCGTAATAGCTCACTGGTCAAGTGGTCCTGCGCCGACAATGTAGCGGGGCTTAAGCACACCGCCGAAGCCGTGTCATTCAGATTTTGTCTGGATGGGTAGGGGAGCGTCGTTCAGCCATTGAAGCGCCGGAGGAATCCAGGTGTGGAGGCTGGACGAGTGAGAATGCAGGCATGAGTAGCGAAAGCAGAGTGAGAAACTCTGCCGCCGGATGACCAAGGGTTCCTGGGCCAGGCTAATCCGCCCAGGGTAAGTCGGGACCTAAGGCGAGGCCGACAGGCGTAGTCGATGGACAACGGGTTGATATTCCCGTACCCGTGTGAACGCGCCCATGGCGAACCTTGTGATACTAACCGCCCGAAGCCCGCACTCGAGTCTTCGGACGAGGGTGTGACGTGGAGCGCGGGACCTGAACTTGTAGTAGTCAAGCGATGGGGTGACGCAGGAGGGTAGCTCCGCCAGTGAGTGGTAGTACTGGTGTAAGCGTGTAGGCCGACGTGTAGGCAAATCCGCACGTCATCAAGGCTGAGACGTGATGCATAGCCGATTGAGGCGAAGTAGGGTGATCCCATGCTGCCGAGAAAAGCCTCTAGTGAGTGTTCATGCGGCCCGTACCCCAAACCGACACAGGTGGTCAGGTAGAGAATACCGAGGCGATCGGGCGAACTGTGGTTAAGGAACTCGGCAAAATGCCCCCGTAACTTCGGGAGAAGGGGGGCCGAGGGATTTGAAGCCCCTTGCGGGCTAGGATTTTTCGGCCGCAGAGACCAGCGAGAAGCGACTGTTTACTAAAAACACAGGTCCGTGCGAAGTCGCAAGACGATGTATACGGACTGACGCCTGCCCGGTGCTGGAACGTTAAGGGGACCGGTTAGCTCTTCGGGGCGAAGCTGAGAACTTAAGCGCCAGTAAACGGCGGTGGTAACTATAACCATCCTAAGGTAGCGAAATTCCTTGTCGGGTAAGTTCCGACCTGCACGAATGGCGTAACGACTTCTCGACTGTCTCAACCACAGGCCCGGCGAAATTGCACTACGAGTAAAGATGCTCGTTACGCGCGGCAGGACGGAAAGACCCCGGGACCTTTACTATAGCTTGGTATTGGTGTTCGGTTCGGCTTGTGTAGGATAGGTGGGAGACTGTGAAGCGCCAACGCCAGTTGGTGTGGAGTCGTCGTTGAAATACCACTCTGGTCGTACTGGATGTCTAACCTCGGTCCGTGATCCGGATCAGGGACAGTGCCTGGTGGGTAGTTTAACTGGGGCGGTTGCCTCCCAAAGGGTAACGGAGGCGCTCAAAGGTTCCCTCAGCCTGGTTGGCAATCAGGTGTCGAGTGCAAGTGCACAAGGGGGCTTGACTGTGAGACCGACGGGTCGAGCAGGGACGAAAGTCGGAACTAGTGATCCGGCCATGGCTTGTGGAAGCGTGGTCGCTCAACGGATAAAAGGTACCCCGGGGATAACAGGCTGATCTTGCCCAAGAGTCCATATCGACGGCATGGTTTGGCACCTCGATGTCGGCTCGTCGCATCCTGGGGCTGGAGTAGGTCCCAAGGGTTGGGCTGTTCGCCCATTAAAGCGGTACGCGAGCTGGGTTTAGAACGTCGTGAGACAGTTCGGTCCCTATCCGCCGCGCGCGTAGGATACTTGCGGAAGGCTGTCCCTAGTACGAGAGGACCGGGACGGACGGACCTCTGGTGTGCCAGTTGTCCTGCCAAGGGCATTGCTGGTTGGCTACGTTCGGAAGGGATAACCGCTGAAAGCATCTAAGCGGGAAGCTCGTTCCTAGATGAGGTATCCCACCCTTTGTGGGTTAAGGCCCCCAAGAGACTATTGGGTTGATAGGCCGGAGATGGAAGGTCGGTAACGGCTGGAGTTGACCGGTACTAATAGGCCGAGGACTTGCTATGAAGACGCTACGCATCCACTGTGCGGTTCTGAAAGAACCGAACCAGACCCCGAGCGCCCTGTATAGGGCTGCTGAGGGCCTGTTGGGCGGTAATTTCATAGTGTTTCGGTGGTCATAGCGGTTGGGGAACACCCGGTCCCATTCCGAACCCGGTAGTTAAGCCTTCCAGCGCCGATGGTACTGCACTCGTGAGGGTGTGGGAGAGTAGGACGCCGCCGAACAT
>NZ_JBBEGC010000232.1:0-5211 GCF_037401995.1 Saccharothrix sp. CCNWYY140 | reverse complement strand
GGCAGGCCGTACGGGGGAAGAAACCGACGCCCTTCCACCCCCGGGGGCCTGCCGCGCGGCGAGCGCCGCTTTTAATCCCAAGAGCGCGCCAGCGCGTTGATCTCGAGAGCGCGCAGCGCGTCCCAAGAGCGCGAAGCGCATCCAGAGAAGCGAAGCGCCAAGAACTAACCGGCCGAAGGCCCCCGCCACCCCTGCACCGGCAGCGAGAACTTCTCCACCAGCCGGTCGGTGAACGGCCCTTCCCGCAACCGCACCAGCCGCAACGGCGTCTTCCCGCCCACGACCTCGACCCGCGCCCCGGCAGGCAGCTCAACCGTCCGCCGCCCATCCGCGCACAACACGGCCGGGTGCCCGCCCGCATCGACCTCCAACGCCACCACCGACGCCGGCGACACCACCAACGGCCGAGCGAACAACGCGTGCGCGTTGGACGGCACCACCAGCAGCGCCTGCACGTCCGGCCACACCACCGGCCCACCCGCCGAGAACGCGTACGCCGTGGACCCGGTCGGGGTCGCCACCAGCACGCCGTCGCAGCCGAACGCCGACACCGGCCGGCCGTCGACCTCGACCACCACGTCCAGGATGCGTTCCCGCGAGCTCTTCTCGACGCTGGCCTCGTTCAACGCCCACGTCGACTCGATGACGTGCCCGTCCACGGACGCGGTGATGTCCACCGTCATCCGCTCCTCCACCGCGTACGAGCGGTCGATGACCCGGGACACCGCCTCGGACAGCGCGTCGTAGTCCGCCTCCGCCAGGAAGCCGACCCGACCCAGGTTCACGCCCAGCACCGGCACCCCGCACGCCCGCGCCAGTTCCGCCGCGCGCAGCAGCGTCCCGTCCCCGCCCAGCACGAACACCAGCTCGGTGCCCTCGGCGGCGGAGTCGTCGGCCGCGACGACCTGGGTGTAGCAGGACGGGTCCAGCTCGGGTGCCTCGTCCTTGAGCACGCGCAGCTTGACGCCGGCCGCGCCGAAGCGGCGGGCGACCTCCTGCGCGACAGCCACGTTGCTCTGCCGCCCGGTGTGGACGACGAGCAGGATCTCCCTCGTCACTGCGGTCCTTCCGCTACTGCGGTACGCACGAGCGCGGCGGCGGAGCCCGCGTCCAGGGGTTCGCCTCGGCGCAGCCAGGCGAAGTACTCCACGTTGCCCGACGGTCCGGGCAGGGGGCTGGCGACCACGCCGTGCAGGCGCAACCCCGACTCCCGCGCAGCCGCCACGACGTCCAGCACGGCCTCGGCCCGCAGCTCCGGGTCGCGCACGACACCGCCGGAGCCCAGCCGTTCCTTGCCCACTTCGAACTGGGGTTTCACCATCGGCAGCAGATCGCCCTCCTCGTCGAGGCACGCGGCCAGCGCGGGCAGCACCAGCCTCAACGAGATGAACGAAAGATCGGCCACCACCAGTTCAACCGTGCCGCCGATGTCCTCGGCCGTGAGCGAACGGACGTTGGTCTTGTCCTTGACCACGACCCGGTCGTCGGTCTGGAGCTTCCAGTCCAGCAGCCCGCGCCCGACGTCCGCGGCGACGACCTGACGAGCACCGGCCCGCAGCAGCACGTCCGTGAAACCGCCGGTGGACGCACCCGCGTCCAGGCAGCGACGGCCCTCGACCTTGATGTCGGGGAACGCCTCCAGCGCGCCGACCAGCTTGTGCGCGCCCCGCGACGCCCAGTTCGGGTCGTCGCCTTCGCGCACCACCAGCGCGGTGTCCAGTTCGACGGCGGTGGCCGGTTTGGTCGCGACCGTGCCGCGGACCGTCACGCGCCCTTCGGCGACCAGTTGGCTCGCGTGCTCCCGGGACCGGGCCAGCCCGCGGCGGACCAGTTCGGCGTCCAGCCGAGCCCTGCGCGGCACCGGATCACACCTTGTCGATGCTGGAGAGCGCGGCGGTCAGCGCCGCGTGCGCGTCGTCGAACCGCGTCACGTGCTCGGCGACGTCCAGCTGCTCCAGCCCGTCGAGACCGGCCAGCGCGTCGTCGATCCCGGCCACCGGATCACGCGGCGGGCCGGGGAGGGGAACCTCGAAGCTCACGCTTTCACGGTAGCCGATCGAGCACGGTGAGGTCCGCCGCGACGTAGGTGGGCCGGAGCTCCTCCGGCAGGGCCTCGACGTCCTGCGCGGTGGACACGCCGGTGAGCACCAGCAGCGAGTCCATGCCCGCGTGCACCGCGCCGAGGATGTCGGTGTCCAGGCGGTCGCCGACCACCAGGGGCCGCTCCGCGCCCAGCGACTTCGCCGCCTGCTCCAGCAGCGGGGTCGCCGGCTTGCCCGCCACCAGCGGTTCCTGCCCGGTGGCCGTGCGGACGGCCGCGACCAGCGACCCGTTCCCCGGCAGCAGCCCCCGCTCGGTCGGCAGGGTCGCGTCCACGTTGCAGGCCACCCAGACCGCGCCGGCCCGGATCGCGACCGCGGCCTCGGCGAGGTCCCGCCAGCTCAGGTCGGGCGACAACCCCTGCACGACGGCCTTCGCCCCGTGCGCCTCACGCGTCGGCACGAAGCCCCTGACCCGCACTTCTTCCGCCAACGCGTCCGTGCCCAGGACCAGCACCGTCGCGCCCTCGGGCACCAGGTCCAGCAGCATCTCGGCACCGGCCTGGGCGCTCGTGCTCACCTCGTCCAGCGCCGCGTTGAAGCCGAGCTGGGTGAGGTGTTCGGCGACATCGCGCGGCGAGCGGGAGGCGTTGTTGGTGACGAACCGGATGCCGACGCCGTGCCCGCGGGCGGAGGCGACCGCCTCCACCGCGCCGGGCACGGCCTCACGACCCCGGTAGACCGTGCCGTCCAGGTCCAGCAGAAGAGCGTCGTAGCGGTTCAGCAGGGAATCGGACGGCACAGGGGCTCCCTCGGTCTCGCGGGCTCAGTCCTGCGGGCTCAGCTCGAACGCCCGCTCGGCGGCGTCGGTCTCATTGTCGTCGTCCGCCTGGGCCGCGTTGAGGAACCAGCGGATGGCTTCTTCGGTACGACCTGCCGCCGCGAGGTTGTCGGCGTAGGCGTAGAACAGCCGCGCGCTCCACGGGTCCCGGCGCTTGGCGTCCAGGTCGTCACCTTGCAGGGCGACGACGGCCGCGTCCAGCTGACCCATGTCCCGCCGGGCGCCGGCGGCGACGATCCGCAGCTCGACGGCCTCTTCGGGGTCCAGCTTCAGCGCCTGCGCCTCACGCGCCAACTCGATGGCCCGCTCCGGCCGGCCCAGTGCCCGCTCGCAGTCGGCCATGACGGCGACGTGCCCGGCACCGTGCGACATCCGCCGCGCGGCCCGCAGCTCGGAGAGCGCCTCGGCCCACTCGCCGGCGTGGTAGGCGGTCAGCCCGGCGGCCTCCCGAACCACACCGACCCGTGCCGCCTTGGTGCGCGCGTACCGGGCGTGCTCCAGCGCCAGCTCGGGCTCGCTGTCGACGAGGATGCCCGCGGCGGCGAGGTGCCGACCGACGATCTCGGCCAGCCCCTTGGGCAGCCCGCGCAGCTCCTGCTTCACCTCGGGGTCGAGGATCGAGATGTCCGCGTCCTCGGGCAGCTCGGGCGCTCGCGCCCGGCCCCCGTCGTCACGCCGACCCTCTTCACCGCTCTCGGTGTCCTCTTCGGCACTCTCAGCCGGGACGTCGACGCTGACAGCCTCAGGACTGACCGCGGCCACAACCTGCGCCTCGACAACCTCGGCCTCGACATCAGAGGTCTCGGCAACCTGCTCGTCGACAACCGCAGCCTCGACAGCCGCAGCCTCGACAGCTGGCGGCTCGACTACCTGCTCGTCGACAACGGGCGCACCCTCGACCGGGGCCTCGACAGCCGCGTCACGCACCGGCTGCTCATCACCCTGCTGGGAAACCCGCTCCTGGAACCGCGCGGCCCGATCCCGACTGCGCTCATCCCGACGGTCGTCCCGCCGATCATCACGCGGCCGAGTCTCCCGCTTCTGGTACCCACCACGATCATCACGCTTCTGGTACCCGCCCCGGTCTTCACGGGGCCGGAACTCACGCCGCTCACCGGTGCGCTCGCTGCTGCGATCGTCGCGCCGCTCGCCACCCCGGTCATCACGCCGCTGGTAACCACCACGGTCATCCCGACGCTCGTACCCGCCACGATCGTCCCGCCGCTGATACCCACCGCGGTCGTCCCGCTTCTGGTACCCACCACGGTCCTCACGCGGCCGGAACTCACGCCGCTCACCGGTGCGCTCGCCACCACGGTCATCCCGTCGCTGGTAACCACCACGGTCATCGCGGGGGCGGAACTCACGGCGCTCGCCACCGCGGTCATCCCGACGCTCGCTACCCCGGTCATCACGCCGCTGGTAACCACCGCGATCGTCACGCGGCCGGAATTCACGGCGCTCACCGCTGCGCTCATCACGCCGCTGATACCCGCCCCGGTCCTCACGCGGCCGGAACTCACGCCGCTCACCGGTGCGCTCACCACCGCGATCGTCCCGCCGCTGGTAACCACCACGGTCATCGCGGGGCCGGAACTCACGCCGCTCGCCACCACGGTCATCACGCTTCTGGTAGCCACCACGGTCGTCGCGCGGCCGGAACTCGCGCCGCTCACCGGTGCGCTCGCCGCCACGCTCATCACGCCGCTGGTAACCACCACGGTCGTCACGGGGCCGGAACTCACGCCGCTCGCCGCTGCGCTCACCACCACGGTCGTCCCGCTTCTGGTAACCACCGCGATCATCACGTCGCTGGTAGCCACCGCGGTCGTCGCGCTGCTGGTAGCCACCGCGCTCGTCACGCCGCTGGTAACCACCACGGTCGTCGCGCTGCTGGTAGCCACCCCGCGTGCGGTCGCCGCCGCGGTCGTCGCGCGGCCGGAACTCCCGCCGCTCGCCGCCACGGGACTTGTCGTACCCCGACCGGTCGTCGCGCCGCGGGTAGCCGCCGGTGCGCTCGCCACCGCGAGCGTCACGACCGCCACTGCCCTGCTTGCGATCTCCGCCGGCGCGGCCACCATCGGATCGGCGCTGTCGGTCTCCCTGGCCGCGCTGACGGTCGCCCTCCGGCCGATCGGCACGGTCACCGAACCTCGACACCTGAACTCCTTCTACTGCTGTGGACACGCCGAAAGGGCTTGTGATTCGAGCACATCTCCGTGTGCCCCCAACCACAAGCCCTTTCAGGGAAAAAATGTTCGGCGGCGTCCTACTCTCCCACACCCTCACGAGTGCAGTACCATCGGCGCTGGAAGGCTTAACTACCGGGTT
>NZ_JBBEGC010000231.1:0-5402 GCF_037401995.1 Saccharothrix sp. CCNWYY140 | reverse complement strand
GCAGGCCATACGGGGATGACGGAAGAAGCCCAGGAGAGCGGTCTGCTGCGCTAGCTACTTCGGACGCCCTGCGGGCGGGAAGGGCAGGTGGGCGTGGGTGCGGGTGGGGTGGGCGCGGGGCTTGCGGTCGGGCGTTTGGGCGTCGGGTGCGGGATCGGTTCGGGGGAACATGATCGCGGTGGGGTGGGTGGGGCGCTAACGTCGTCGAGGTGACCGATCAGGCCTACCTCCGCCACCCCCACCTGCACGGCGACCTTGTCACCTTCGTGGCCGAGGATGACGTGTGGTTGGCGCCTCTTGCCGGTGGGCGGGCGTTTCGCGTTACTGCCGACCAAGTGCCCGTGGGGCACCCCCGGTTCGATCCGACCGGTACGCACCTCGCCTGGGCCAGTCGGCGGGATGGTGCGCCTGAGGTGCACCTCGCGTTGGTCACCGGGGGTGAGGCTCGGCGGCTCACGCATTGGGGGGCCTGGACTACCGGGGTGCGGGGGTGGACGCCGGAAGGGGACGTTGTCGCGGTCAGTTCCACCGGGGAAGCCACGTCGGTGCGGAAGTGGGCGTATGCGGTGCCTGTCGATGGGGGGCCGCCTCGGAAGTTGCCCTATGGGTGGGTTGGCGATGTTGCGCATCGGCCGGATGGGGCCGTGGCGATCACGTCCAACTACGGGCACGACCCTGCCTGGTGGAAGCGGTATCGGGGTGGGTCGGCTGGGAAGTTGTGGGTCGATCTTCAGGGGGATGGCGGGTTCGAGCGCATCCTGGGTGAGCTGACCTCGACCCTGAGCGCGCCTATGTGGGTGGGTGGCCGGCTGGCGTTCCTGTCCGATCACGACGGGGTGGGGAGTGTGTACTCCGTGCTGCCGGACGGGTCCGACCTTCGCCGTCACACCGAGACTGAGTTCTACGCGCGGGGCGCTAGCACGGATGGCGAGAGGGTCGTCTTTCAGAGCGCGGGTGACCTGTGGGTGCTCGACAGCCTGGATGCGGAGGCGCGCAGGCTGGAGATTCAGCTGGGCGGTCCCCGCACGGCTACGCGGCCCCGGCACATCACGCCCCGGCCGGACGACGTGCACCCCGACAAGACCGGTCGGGCGAGTGTGGTTGAGGTGCGGGGCACGGTGCACTGGGTGACGCATCGGGATGGGCCGGTGCGGGCGTTGGCCGAGCAGCCTGGGACGCGCAATCGTTTGCCACGGGTTGTCGGGGACACCGTGGTCTGGGTGACCGACGCGGATGGTGAGGAAGGGCTGGAGTTCGCGCCTGTCGGTGGGGTCGAGCCGGGGAACACCCCGCGTCGGGTCGCTGTCGGGCGGCTCGGGCGGGTGTTGGAGTTGGCGGTCGCGCCGGATGGGCGCAAGGTCGCCGTGGCCACGCACGACGGACGATTGCTGCTGGTCGACGTCGAGTCGGGCGAGGTTCGGGAGGTGCTCAAGGACGCCAATCCGAACGTCAGCGACCTGGCCTTCTCGCCGGACTCGAACTGGCTGGCCTGGTCGCACCCCGGGCCGCGCCCGCTGCACCACATCCGGATGACCAACACGACCGACCTGTCCGTGGTGGACGTGACGCCCCTGCGGTTCGCCGACTTCTCGCCCTCCTTCACCGAGGACGGGCGCTACCTGGCGTTCCTGTCGATCCGCAGCTTCGACCCGGTGTACGACGCGCACGTGTTCGACCTGTCCTTCCCCACCGGCTGCCGGCCCTACCTGCTGCCGCTGGCCGCGACCACGCCCTCGCCGTTCGACCCGCTGCGGCTGGGCCGCCCGGTCGGCGACGACGACAAGGACGAGAAGGACAAGGACCACAAGGACGAGAACCCGATCACCGTCGTGGACCTGGACGGTCTGGCCGACCGGGTGGTGCCGGTGCCGGTGGCGGCGGCCGGGTACTCGTCGTTGACCGCCGCCAAGGGCGGGCTGTTGTGGCTGCGCCGGCCGTTGCGCGGGGTGCTGGGGGACAACCTGGCCACGCCGTCGAGCCGGCCGCCGCGCAAGGTGCTGGAGCGGTTCGACCTGACCAAGGCGCGGGCGGACGTGCTGGTGGACGGGCTGGACTCGTACGCGGTCAGCGGCGACGGGCAGCGGCTGGTCATCTCCGACGACGGTGACCTGCGGGTCGTGCCGTCGGACCGGAAGGTCGACTCCGACGACCAGGACTCGGTGGACGTCGACCTGTCCCGCGTGCGGGTGGTGCTGGACCGGGCCGCCGAGTGGCGGCAGGCCTACGCCGAGGCGGGGCGGCTCATGCGCGACCACTTCTGGCGCACCGACATGGGCGGCGTGGACTGGCAGGGCGTGCTGGACCGGTACCGGCCGTTGGTGGACCGGCTGGGCAGCTACTCCGACCTTGTGGACCTGCTGTGGGAGGTGCAGGGCGAGCTGGGCACGTCCCACGCCTACGTCATCTCCTCGGGCGGGTCGAGCGGGCGGCCGGTGGGACTGCTCGGGGCGGACCTGGAGCGCGACGAGTCCGGGGCGTGGCGGGTGGCGCGGGTGATCCCGGGCGAGACCTCCGACCCGGCGGCCCGGTCGCCGCTGGCCGCGCCGGGCGTGGCCGTGCGGCCGGGTGACGCGATCGTCGCGGTGGACGGGCGGCAGGTGGACCCGCTGACCGGTCCCGCGCCGCTGCTGGTCGGCACGGCGGGCAAGCCGGTCGAGCTCACCGTGCGGCCCGGTGGCGGGGGAGAGCCGCGCCGGGTGGTCGTGGTGCCGCTGGAGGACGACGAGCCGCTGCGCTACCACGCGTGGGTCGCCGACCGTCGCGCGCGGACCCACGAACTGTCGAACGGGCGGGTCGGGTACCTGCACGTGCCGGACATGATGGGCGCCGGCTGGGCGCAGCTGCACCGCGACCTGCGGGTCGAGCTGATGCGCGAGGCCGTCGTGCTGGACGTGCGGGAGAACGGCGGCGGGCACACGTCGCAGCTGGTCGTGGAGAAGCTGGCGCGCAAGGTCATCGGCTGGTCGGTCGCGCGCGGCTACACCACGGCGGACAGCTACCCCGCGGACGCGCCGCGCGGTCCCGTGGTGGCGATCGCGGACGAGTTCGCGGGCTCGGACGGCGACATCGTCAACGTGGCGATCAAGCAGCTGGGCATCGGTCCCGTGGTCGGCACCCGGACGTGGGGCGGGGTGATCGGCATCGACATGCGCTACGACCTGGTGGACGGGACGGTGGTGACGCAGCCCCGGTACGCGAGCTGGTTCGAGGGCGCCGGGTGGAGCGTGGAGAACCACGGCGTGGACCCGGACGTCGAGGTGGTCATCACGCCACAGGACCGCGTCGCCGGCCGCGACCCGCAGCTGGACACGGCCGTGAGGCTGGCGCTGGAGGCCCTGGGGACCCGTCCGGCGGCCGTTCCGCCGCAGCTCCCGCCCCTCACCTGATCGAGTCCACCCGACCGTGTGGTGCGGCGGTGGTTGCGAGCGGGGTCCCCGAACCGATCAATGAGTACCACGCAAGATCGGGTCGGGGGTTCTGGGTTTCGTGAGTCATCGTGAGTTGCCGCGCAGCGGTCGCGGGTGTGTTTCGGCTGTCGTCCTGCTGCCCGTCGCGGCACTGGGCGGCGTGTTGGCGCTGGTGCTGACGTTCGGGACGGAGGAGCAACCGCCCGTCGAGAAGGTCCGGACGAACTCCCCGGGCCGCCCGACGATGGTCAGCCTCCGCACCACCGCGCCCTTGGTGCCCGACGACCCGGCGGCCCTGATCGGCGAACCGCCCGAACGCCGGACAGTCCAAAGGGGACAAACATCCACCCAGGGCGCTCCACAACCGGACGGCGAGGTGCCCCCAGGCCCGGGCGTCCCACCGCCCCCGGCCCCACCGGACGCACCGCTGCCCACGTCTCCGTCGCTGCCACCGTCATTGGTGCTGCCAACGACGTCCAAGCCAACACAGCAGCCAACGTCGCCCCCATCCACACCCCCACCAACCGCCACCCACTCGACGTCAGCACCCCCGGCAACCACCCCGCCACCCACGCTGGAACCCACCGTGCCCACAGCAACCAACACAACCCCGCAGACCAGCGCCCCTCCCACAACAACCTCCTGACGCCACACGCACGACCTTGTCGGTACCCCGTGCGATCATGGAAGCGGGGGCCGGAGGCCACGCCCGCACGTGCGGGCGGGCGGCCACTCGCGAGCAGCGGGCGGTTCAGTCGCGGAACAGGGTGCCGCCCCGCAGCCGCCCAGCGGCACCGCGAAGTGGCCAGAACGGCTCCGAGTCCAGCTCGGGTGTCCAACCGGATTTACCGCCCATGACGTGCGCTTTCGGGCAAATCCCCCCGACACCCGGACCCGATGGGGTGAAGGAACACGTAGCCTGGGCCCGTGGTCGTCCCGCCGCCTTCCAAACCGACGACACCGCGAGCCTCGGCCCGCGGTCGCCTCGGCAACCTGGTCGGCCGGCTGGCGCTGGTCGCGATCCTGCTGGCCGTGGTGGCCGGCGGAGCGTGGGCGCTGAGCGTCTTCAACCGCCCCAGGATCCACGACCTGGCCGACCCCCCGTTCCCGGTCCCGTTCCAAGAGGTCGAACCCGGCTCGGCCGCCCCCGGCCAGGCCGGCGAGGTGCCACCCCAGGCGGCCCCGTCCCAGCAAACGGTCTCCGCGGAACCCCTGACCGCCTGGTCAGTGGCGGTCTCGGAAAAGACCGACATCCCCGCGAGGGCACTACGCGCCTACGCCGTAGCAGATTTGATCATGCAGGCATCCCAACCGAGCTGCCGGATCTCCTGGGCCACCCTGGCCGGCATCGGCCGAGTCGAGTCCATCCACGGCACCATCAACGGAGCCCGCCTCGGCGACGACGGCCGCCCGTCAAAGCCCATCATCGGCATCCCCTTGGACGGCCGCCCAGGCGTGAAGGCCATCAACGACAGCGACGGCGGCACCCTGGACGGCGACACGAAGTGGGACCGCGCGGTAGGCCCGATGCAGTTCATCCCGACAACGTGGGCCAAGTACGCAACCAGGGCAAACGGCGACGGCAACCCCCCAGACCCGCAGAACATCGACGACGCGGCCCTGGCAGCGGCACGCTACCTGTGCTCGGGCGGCAGGGACTTGGCAACGGGCGAGGGCTGGTGGACCGCCGTACTGGCCTACAACCAGTCGGTCGAGTACGGCCAAAAGGTCTACAGCGGAGCCGACGCCTACGCCCGAGCCAGCCTCAGCTAACACAACACACACCCCGCTCTTCATTTGGCTGCCGCGCACACGCCATCCGCCACGCGCAGGCTTTTCATGAAGTTGCCGCACGGCACACCTCTGCCTGGGCTTCTTGCTTGTGTCATCCCCGTATGGCCTGCCCGAAGGGCTACCGCAGATTTCCCCGGGTGCAGCCAAAAAGTTTTGCGAGGAACGAGCAAAAGTTTTTAGCAGCACCCGGGGAAATCTGTG
>NZ_JBBEGC010000230.1:0-5472 GCF_037401995.1 Saccharothrix sp. CCNWYY140 | reverse complement strand
TCATCGACTGCACCGACACCGGGAACTCACTGCCCACACCGACGGACCCCACCATCAACTGGCGGGTCTTGCGGCGCGGCGCCAACGTCGTCGACAGAGGCAGGTCCAAGGCGGTCATGACAGGACTCCCCGGATCGTGGCGGCGATGCCCGTCGAGTCGAGGCCGTGCGCGCGCAGGATGTCCGTGCGGGTTCCGTGGGGCAGGAAGGCCCGTGGCAGCCCCGAGACGTGGACCGGCGTGGGCAGGGCCGCGTCCCGCACGGCCTCCGCGACCGCCTCGCCCACCCCGCCGCTGCGCACGCCGTCCTCGACGCACACCACCCGGCCGTGCCGGCCGGCGAGGGCGACCAGCGACGGGTCCACCGGCAGCACCCACCGCGGGTCCGCCACCGTCACCCCGATCCCTTCGTGCTCCAGGGCGGTCGCCGCCGCGACGGCGTCGGCGGCCAGGCAGCCGACCGCCACCAGCAGCACGTCCCGCCGCCCCGACTCGTGCAGGACGTCCACGTCCCCGCACGGCCGCACCGCCGGGACGTCGGAGGCCACGCGTCCCTTGGGGAACCGCAGCGCGGTGGGTCTGTCCATCGACACCGCCTCCGCGAGCAGGCCCCGCAGCCGCGTCCCGTCGCGGGGCGCCGCGACCCGCATGCCCGGCACCAGCCGCAGCACCGCCAGGTCCCACGTGCCGTGGTGGCTCGGGCCGTCCTCACCGGTGACCCCGGCCCGGTCGAGCACCAGGGTCACCGGGAGCCGGTGCAGCGCGACGTCCAGGAGGACCTGGTCGACCGCGCGGCACAGGAACGTGGAGTACACCGCCACCACCGGGTGCAGCCCGCCCATCGCCATGCCGGCCGCGCACGTCAGCGCGTGCTGCTCGGCGATGCCGACGTCGAACACCCGCGCGGGGTACCGGTCCGCGACCGCCGCCAGCCCGGTCGGGTGCAGCATCGCCGCGGTCACGCACACCAGGTCCGGCCGCTCGGCGGCCAGCAGCCGCAGGTGCTCGCCGAACACCGCCGTCCACCCGACCCCGCTCGACCGGCCCGCCGGGCTCACGGCGTGCATCCGGTCCACCGGGTCGGCCTCGGCGGCCGGGTGGCCGCGGCCCTTGCGGGTCAGGCAGTGCACGACCACCGGGCGGGCCACCGACTTCGCCGCGCGCAACGCGTCCTCGACCGCCTCGACGTCGTGGCCGTCGACCGGGCCGAGGTAGGCCAGACCCAGTTCGGTGAACACGTTCGAGGTGATCCGCTCCGGGCGGGTCACCCGCAGTTCCGCCAGCCGCCGGCCCACCGCGCCCGCGGTGGCCCCGTAGGAGCGGCCGTTGTCGTTGAGCACCACCACGATCGGGTGCGCGGTGGCGGCGATGTTGTTCAACGCCTCCCACGCCAAGCCGCCGGTCAGCGCGCCGTCGCCGACCACCGCCACCACGTGCCGCCCGCCGCCGCGCAGCCGGGCCGCCTCGGCCAGGCCGTGCGCGTAGGACAGCGCGGTGGAGGCGTGCGAGTTCTCCACCAGGTCGTGCGGGGACTCCGCGCGACTGGGGTAGCCCGACAGGCCGCCCGCGCTGCGCAGGTCCGCCAGCAGGCCGGCCCGGCCGGTGAGCATCTTGTGCACGTACGCCTGGTGCCCGGTGTCGAACACGACCCGGTCGACGGGGGAGCGGAACACCCGGTGCACCGCGATGGTCAGCTCCACCACGCCGAGGTTGGGTCCCAGGTGCCCGCCGGTGCGCGGCACGGTGGCCACCAGTCGGGCGCGGATGTCCTTGGCCAGGGCCAGGAGTTCGGCGCGGGAGAGCCCGCGGAGGTCTTCGGGGCCGGTCACGCCGCGCAGCGGGGACGGCGCCGGCCGGGCGACGGCGCCGGTCATGGTCGGACGTCCCCGGCGCGAGCGGGGGTCGGGTGGAGGTCGGGCATCGGGGCTCCTGGGTGGATCTCGTGGACCGCCGGATCGCAGACGCGGAGTGGGCCGGAAGCGGCCGGGAGGGGTGCGACTGCGGTGTCGCGGAAATGATGTGCGAATCGACCGTCGCGCACCGGCGAGATCAATTCAAGAGCGCGGCCGACGACCACGCCAAGGCGTTCACCGCGACCACTCGAAAGTGTGGGCATCACTACCCGAGTTCTGGGCACGGTGGTCGGCAGCGTGCCGCGCGGGACCGGAATGGGCAGCGCTTTCCGTTGACCTGCAAGGGTTCCCGGTAATCGGGACGATCGGCGAATGCGCAGAGCGACCTCTGGGACACCCTTTCGGGGCCGGCCGGCGGGGGTGGTGGCGTGTTAATTTTCCAGGCATCACCGCGGCGCCTTCGCCGCCCGCCTCCCGTTCATTCCGCCCGGTTCGCGGGCGTCGCCGATCACTCGAATCGCGTCCGGAGGAACCATGACGACCGGTCATCTCGTCGACGCCGCACCGCTCGCAGCGCCGGCCCAGCCGCGCGACCTCGACTTCGACCGCGTCCGCCGCGACGTGGACGACCACCTGGCCGACTTCCTCGACCACAAGCGCCGCACCGCGCCGGACCACTGCCTGTCCGCGCTGGTGGACCTGGTGCGCGACTTCATCGCCGGCGGCAAGCGGCTGCGCCCGCTGTTCTGCTGCTGCGGCTGGGTCGCGGCGGGCGGCGAACCCGACGACCCGGCCGTGCTGTGGACCGCGGCGGCGCTGGAGCTCTCGCACTCCTTCGCCCTGATCCACGACGACCTCATGGACGCCTCGGACCTGCGACGCGGCCGGCGCACGGTGCACCGGACCGTCGCCGACGACTGCGGCTGCCCGCGCGACGAGGCCGAGCGGTTCGGCGCCGGCACGGCGATCCTGGTCGGCGACCTGTGCTTCGCCTGGTGCGACGAACTGCTCACCCGACCGCGCCTGCCCGAGGAGCGGCTGCGGACCGTGCGCCGGCTGGTCGGCACCATGCGCACCGAGCTGATCGCCGGCCAGTACCTGGACATCGCCCCGCCCTCCGACGAGCCGCCGATGAGCCGGGCCTGGCGGGTGGTGAGGCTGAAAACCGCCCGCTACACCGTGGAACTGCCGTTGCAGATCGGCGCGGCCCTGGCCGGCGGGGACCGTCGCCTGCTGGCCGCGTGCAGTGCCTACGGCGCCCCGCTGGGCGAGGCGTTCCAGCTGCGCGACGACCTGCTGGGCGTGTTCGGCGACCCGGCCGTGACCGGCAAACCCGACTCCGACGACCTGCGCGACGGCAAGCGCACGGTGCTGATGGCCTTGGCGTGGCAGCAATCCACGCCCGAGCAGCGGGAGCTGATCGAGACCCTGCACGGCAACCCGGCACTGTCCTCAGAGGACGCCCAGCGGCTGCGGGACGTCATCGTGGCCACCGGCGCGCCCGACAGAGTCGAGCGGATGATCGAGACCCGGGCACACCGGGCACTGGCCGCCCTGCGCACAGCGCCGGTCACCGCGCCGGCCCGACGCGCGCTGACCGACCTGGTCGCCCTGGCCACCCGGCGCGCGCGGTGAACGGCGAGTTCAGCCTGCGGGCGATCAACATCCACAAGTCCTATGGCACGCGCGCAGTGCTGCGCGGCGTCGAGTTCTCCCTGCGGCCGGGGGAGATCATGGGCGTGATCGGCGAGAACGGCGCGGGCAAGACGACCCTCCTGCGCGTGCTGGCCGGCGAGCTGAAGGCGGACCGCGGCGAGGTCCTGCACCGAGGCCGGCTGGGCTACTGCCCGCAGCGGATCGTGGTCAACGACGAGCTGACCGTGGAACAGCACCTCCGCTACTTCCAATGCGCCTACCAACTCGACGACCTGACCCGCGCCTACGAGCTCCTGGACCGCTTGGACCTGGCGAAGTTCCGCGACCGCAAGGCAGGCGTGCTCAGCGGCGGCACAAGGCAGAAGCTCAACCTCACCATCGCCCTCATGCACGACCCCGGCGTGGTGCTGATGGACGAGCCATACCAGGGCTTCGACTGGGAGAACTACCTGAACTTCTGGGCCATCACCGACGAGTTGAGGGATCGAGGCCAGTCGGTGTTGGTGATCTCCCACATCGCCCACGACGTAGAGCGCTTCGACCGCCTACACCGCCTGCGCGCCGGCCGCGTGGTCGACGAGGACGCACCCGAGAGGATCGCGACATGACCTCCTGGTCGGAACTCCGATCCGAACTCCGTGCCCTGAGGGCAGCCCTGGACGACCGGACGACATGGCAGGCGTCCCTGATCAAGGCGGTCCTCTTCGAGGTCTCCCAACACGCCCGCAACCGGCTGGCCCTGGCTTTGGTGGTGTTCTTCATCCCGTCGTGGCTGGGTTTGGTGAAGGGCATCATCCCGAGCCGTCCGGTCGACTTTCACTCGGCCGTCGCCGACCGGGTGCTGACTGTGCCCGCGAACCAGCTGGCGATGATCTCGGGCGCGATCAACGCGGTGACCTTGATCATCGGCTTCATGATGTTCGCGGCCGTACGCCGATCCAGCGACTTCGACCAACGGCTGGTGCTGGCGGGCTACTCCCGCCCGTGCCTGCTGACTGCGAAGTTGGTCGCCTTGGTCGTCATCTCCGGCGCGGTGGCGGCGTACGCGGGCGTGCTGATGACCCTCTTCTGGGACCCGCTGCACCCGTGGTTGCTCGGATTCAGCCTGTTCATGAGCGGTTTGACCTACGGCGGCATGGGGATCGTGCTGGGTTTGGTGCTGTCCACGGAGCTGGCCGGCATGTTCGTCATCATCATGATCAGCCTGGTCGATGTGATGGTGCAAAACCCGGTCATCAACCCGTCGTCGAACCAGGACGTGGTGCGCTTCCTACCGACGTACGGCGCCATGCAGACCGGCGCGGCAGCAGGCTTCACCGACCAGGGGACGGCAGCTTATGCATCAATCGGCCTGCTGTGGCTGGCAGGCTTCGGCTGCGTAGGCATGGCTGCCTTCTACCTGCGCACCAAGGACCACGCCCGCCACGCCCCAGACCCAGAGCCCCGCACATCGACCCCGGCGGTGGTAACCGTGGCGGTACGGGCAGACGGAACCCTGGAGGTGCGCTCAACCTCCGGCCCAGTCGTAGTGTGCTCCCACTTGCTCCCCTGCGAAACAAAATGCGAAGTCCCAGCCCCTCGCACAAAACCCCGAGCCCCCCGCCGAAGCCGAACCACAACCACAGCCTCAGCCCCCACAACAACCACCGCCCCCGCACCCACAACAACCACCGCCCCAGCACCCACATGACCTCGCCGCCCGACCCGCACCCAGCTGACCCCGCCGCCCGCACCCGACCCACAACCCCGACCTCGCACACCAGACACCACTCCGGCAACGCACCACCCACACGCCCCCCAACCGAATCACGCCGGTCCCACCCGCCAGCCGCAAGCCCACGCACCCCACAACACATCGACCGCGCCGCTTCCCGCGCGCAGCGCGGTCCTTCGCGCGCGCAGCGCGCGGTAGGTGTTACCTACAAGTGGAGGGCCTCGGTTCCCCCACCGTATGGCCTGCCCGAA
>NZ_JBBEGC010000229.1:0-5742 GCF_037401995.1 Saccharothrix sp. CCNWYY140 | reverse complement strand
TCGGGCAGGCCATACGGGGATGACACAAGCAAGAAGCCCAGGTTGAGTTGTGTCCCCCTCGGCGGACTGCCCGCTCGCCGGCTCCGCCGAAAAGCCCGCGCTGCGCGCGTGGGAGCGCGTTTCTGGCGTGGGTGCCTGGTCATGACGAAGCGTGCACCGCTCCCGAAGAGGAGCGGTGCACGCGTTGGTGGGGAGGGTTAGTCGTTGCCGGATTCCAGGGCGACGTGGTCCAGGAGTTCGTCGTCTGCCGTGGTGCCTCGGGAGGCGATGGCCTCCGCGCCGCCCTCCGGCATCGAGCCGATGAGCTTGGTCGGTTCTACGCGGGTGGCGCTGATCAAGGACGAGTGGCGGCTGCCCACCATGCCCAGGCCGGCGTACTGCTCCAGCTTGGCGCGGGAGTCGGCGATGTCGAGGTTGCGCATGGTGAGTTGGCCGATGCGGTCCACCGGGCCGAAGGCCGAGTCCTCGGTGCGTTCCATCGAGAGCTTGTCCGGGTGGTAGCTGAAGGCTGGGCCGGTGGTGTCCAGGATGGAGTAGTCCTCGCCGCGGCGCAGGCGCAGGGTCACCTCGCCGGTGATCGCCATGCCGACCCAGCGCTGGATGGACTCGCGGATCATCAGGGACTGCGGGTCCAGCCAGCGGCCCTCGTAGAGGAGGCGGCCCAGTTTGCGGCCCTCGTTGTGGTAGGCCGCGATGGTGTCCTCGTTGTGGATGGCGTTGACCAGCCGCTCGTAGGCGGCGTGCAGCAGTGCCATGCCGGGAGCCTCGTAGATGCCGCGGCTCTTGGCCTCGATGACGCGGTTCTCGATCTGGTCGGACATGCCCAGGCCGTGTCGGCCGCCGATCGCGTTGGCCTCCAGGACCAGGTCGACCGCCGAGCCGAACTCCTTGCCGTCGATGGTGACCGGGCGGCCCTGTTCGAAGCCGATGGTGACGTCTTCGGTCTCGATCTCGACCGACGGGTCCCAGAACTTCACGCCCATGATCGGTTCGACGATCTCGATGCCGGCGTTGAGGTGTTCCAGGGACTTGGCCTCGTGCGTGGCGCCCCAGATGTTGGCGTCGGTGGAGTAGGCCTTCTCGGTGCTGGCCCGGTAGGGCAGGTCACGCGCCAGCAGCCACTCGGACATCTCCTTGCGGCCACCGAGCTCGTTGACGAAGTCCGCGTCCAGCCACGGCTTGTAGATCCGCAGCGACGGGTTCGCGAGCAGGCCGTAGCGGTAGAACCGCTCGATGTCGTTGCCCTTGTAGGTGGAGCCGTCGCCCCAGATCTGGACGTCGTCGTCGAGCATCGCGCGCACCAGCATGGTGCCGGTGACCGCGCGCCCGAGCGGGGTGGTGTTGAAGTACGCCCGTCCGCCGGTCCGGATGTGGAACGCCCCGCAGGCCAGTGCCGCGAGACCTTCCTCCACCAGGGCGGCCCGGCAGTCGACCAGGCGGGCCAGCTCGGCGCCGTAGGTCGCGGCGCGGCCGGGCACGGAGGCGATGTCCGGTTCGTCGTACTGGCCGATGTCTGCGGTGTACGTGCACGGCACCGCGCCCTTCTCACGCATCCACGCGACCGCCACCGAAGTGTCGAGACCACCGGAGAAGGCGATGCCGACGCGTTCGCCGGCGGGGAGGGAAGTGAGCACCTTGGACACGACTCGAATTATGCACGACAACGCATGATCATGCATACCCGGGCGGCCGATGAGGCCCGAGTCACTCCGGTGACCCGAAGGCGGCGGGCCGCGCCGCCGAATGGTTCGCAGTACGAACCAGGCTGTTACGCTGGGACTATGGGCATTCGAGGCGATGGCCGGATCGACGTCGTGGCGGCGCTGGTGCGGTCGGCGTTCCTGGTCGACGCCGTCTACGCGGAGTCGAGCCGGGAGTTCGGCATCACGTCCCAGCAGGGGCAGTTGCTCTGCGTCCTCATGGCGCAGCCGTACGGCATGGGCGAGCTGGGCGCGGTGCTGAGGCTGGCCAAGTCCAGCGTCACCGGGCTGGTCGACCGGACCGAGCGCAACGGGCTCGTGCGGCGGGAGCAGAACCCGGAGGACACCAGAGCGGTCCAGGTCAGCCTCACCCCCGAGGGCCGCACGCTGGCCGAGGCCTTCTACGCCGAGACGTGCCGCCGGATCGACCTGCTGCCCGCGAGCCTGGACGCGGCCGAGCGGGACACCCTGGCGGAACTGCTCGGCCGGGTCGTCCTGGCCAACGAGGTGCCGGTGGTCTTCCTGGAGCGCGACGAGCGTCACTGACACCCGGTTTGTAGTTCGTGCCACGAACCAATATAGTTCGTGGCACGAACTACAACCTGGGGAGTGTGCGAGACATGAGCACTGTCGTCGTCATCGGTGGCGGGTACGGGGGTTCCGCGGTCGCCAAGGCGCTGGACGCCGAGGCGGACGTGGTCCTGGTCGAGCCGCGCGACGCGTTCGTCAACGCCGCCAGCTCGTTGCGGGCGCTGACCCGCCCGGACTGGGCCGGCAACCTGTTCTTCCCCTACGACGCCCTGCTGACCCGCGGTCGGGTAGTCCGCGACCGGGCCGCCTCGGTCGACCCGCACGGCGTCACGCTGGCCTCCGGCGACCGGATCGACGCCGACCACATCGTGCTGGCCACCGGTTCCAGCTACACCTACCCCGGCAAGCCCGGCGCCGAGTCCGCCGCCGACGCCCTGGACGACCTGCGCCGCACCCACGCGGAACTGGCCGACGCCGGGCACGTCCTGATCGCGGGCGCCGGACCGGTCGGCCTGGAGCTGGCCGGCGAGATCAAGGAGGTGTGGCCGGACAAGCGGGTGACCGTCGTCGACCCCCGCACCGAACTGCTGCCCGGCTTCCTGCCGCAGCTGCGCGAAGACCTCCACCTGGCGCTCAAGGAACGGGACATCGACCTGCGCCTGGGCACCACGGTCACCCCACCGGTCGAGCCCGGCCGCCGTGCCGCGTTCACCGCGGGCGACATCACCGCCGACATCTGGTTCCGCGCCCACGGCGTGCGGGTCACCAGCGACTACCTCGCCGACGGCCGCCTGACCACCCCCGGCCCGCGCGGCACGGTCGCCGTCACCGGAACGCTCAACGTCGTCGGCCACGACCACGTCTACGCGCTGGGCGACCTCGCCGACCTGCCCGAGGCCAAGATGGCCGGGTACGCCATGCAGCACGCGGAGGTCGTGGCGGCCAACATCAGCGCCCGGCTGCGCGGCGAGGAGCCGACGGCGACCTACGACCCCGCCCCGCACCCGATGATCCTGCTGCCCTTGGGTTCCCGTGGCGGCGTCGGCCAGTTCCCCTCGCCCGAGGGACCGTTCGTGGTCCCGGTCGAGACCGTGGTCGAGTACAAGGGCGCCGACCTGTTCACCAGCCGTTTCGCCGCGCAGTTCGGCATCGAGCGTTGAGGGGCACGACCATGTCACTGCCGCGAGTTGTTTTCGGGTTCGGCGCGCACAGCGTCGTCGACGAGGGGCCGGAGCTGCTGCGCATGGCGCAGCGGGCCGACCGCGAGGGCCTCGACATCTTCTCCCTGTCCGACCACCCGTACCTGGGCGACCGCCTCGACGCGTACGCCACCCTCGGCTACGTCCTGGGCCAGACCCAACGGCTGGCCGGCTTCGCCAACGTCACCAACCTGCCCACCCGCCCCGCCCCGATGCTGGCCCGAGCGGTGACGACGCTGTCCGCCCTGTCCGGCGGCCGGGTCGTGCTCGGCATGGGCGCAGGCGGGCTGTGGGACCGCATCGCCGACATGGGCGTGCCGCGCCTGTCCGCCGGCGATGCCGTGGACGCCTTCGAGGAGGCGATCGTCCTGGTGCGCAAGCTCTCCGGCGGCGGCCCTGCGGTCACCCACGAGGGTGATCACTACCGGGTGAACAACATCGATCCCGCCCCCACGCCGGCCCCTCCCGTGTGGACCGGTTCGGTGGGCCCGAAGTCCTTGGCCGCCACCGGCCGCGTCGCCGACGGCTGGATCCCCGGCCACGCGGCGGACTGGCTCAGCGAGCGCTACCGCACGTCCCGTCCCGTGGTGGACGAGGCGGCGGCGTCCGTCGGCCGCGACCCGTCGGAAGTCCGCACCATCTACAACTTCCCCGGCCGCATCACGACTTCCCCGCTGCCCGCGACCCGCAACAAGGACGGCCGGTGGATCGGCGGCTCGGTGGAGCAGTGGGTGGAGGAGCTGACGGACGCGGTCCTGAACCACGGCGCTTCGGGCTTCATCCTCTTCTCCCCACGCGGCGGCACCCCGGACCCTGAAACCTTGGACCGCTGGGCGGCGGAGGTCGCCCCCGCCGTGCGCGAGGCGATCCCCCGACCCGCCTAAGATCAAGCGGGTGACCTACGACTTCGACGACCTCGACGCCTCCGCCCTGCCCGAGCGCCAGCAACGCATCCTGGCCGCCATCCGGGACTGGGTGGGCGAACACGGGTACTCGCCGAGCACCCGCCAGATCGGCGACGCCGTGGGCCTCAAGTCGTCCTCGTCGGTCTCCAAGCACCTGGCCGCCTTGGAGGACAAGGGCTTCCTCCGTCGAAGCGACACCTTGACCCGTCCGATCGACGTCCGGATGTTCCTTGGCAGCAGCACGACGTCGGAGTCGGCGGACTCGGTGCCGGTTCCGGTCGTCGGCGACATCGCGGCGGGTGTCCCGATCGCGGCGGACCAGCACGTGGACGACGTCCTCACCCTGCCGCGGGAACTCACGGGCCGGGGCAACGTTTTCGCCCTGCGGGTGCGGGGAGACTCGATGGTGGATGCGGCGATCTGCGACGGGGACATGGTCGTGGTGAAGCAGCAGCCGGAGGCTCACTCGGGGCAGATCGTCGCCGCCATGATCGATGGGGAGGCCACGGTGAAGGTCTTTCGGCGGCGTGACGGGCACGTCCTGCTCGAACCTCGGAACCCGGCGTACGAGGTGATCAACGGGGACGAGGCTGTCATCCTCGGCGTGGTGGTCTCGGTCCTGCGCAGCGTCTGAACGCTGGGGGCTGGACGCAGGGTCTGATGGCCGGCCGGCACGGGATCCGGTTTGCGGTGGCGGTGAGCGGCGTGCGATGTTCGGCCCGTGTCCACGCCGCAGCCCGTCATCCGAACCGCGACCGTCCTTGATGCCGCAGAGATCGCGCGCATCCACGTTGAGGCGTGGCAGGCCGCGTATGCCGGGCACATGCCCGAGGAGTTCCTGAGCGGGTTGTCCGTGGCGGATCGGCGGGCAGCGTGGGAGCGGCAGTTGGCTCAGGGCACTGCGGACGTCTTCGTGATCGAGGATACCGGTGTCGTCGAGGGTTCTGGCGTGGTGGCGGGGTTTGCCATCGTCGGTCCGAGCCGGGACGCCGACGCCGATCCGGGGACGGGCGAACTGCACGCGATCAACCTCGACCCAGCGCACTGGCACAGCGGCCTGGGCCGTCCCCTGCTCGACCACGCCGTCACCGCGCTCCGCGACCGGGGCTACCGCGACGCCACCCTGTGGGTGCTCGGTGCCAACGACCGCGCCCGCCGCTTCTACGCACGGGCAGGCTGGGCACCGGACGGCACGACCCGCGTCGAGACCATCGCCGCCGGGACCGTGCGCCTGGAAGAGGTCCGCTACCGCAGGCCGCTGGTGACCCGTTGAGTAGGCCACGGCTGGTGCCCCTCCGCCCACAGGGCAGGCCCCTCCGCGCCCAAAGGACGCTACGCGCCGAAGGCGCGAGCCGAAGCGGCTAGCGCCCACGGGAAGGGCCTCGGTTTCTTTCCCCGTCCGGCCTG
>NZ_JBBEGC010000228.1:0-5994 GCF_037401995.1 Saccharothrix sp. CCNWYY140 | reverse complement strand
CTGCACCCGGGGAAATCTGTGGTAGCCCTTCGGGCAGGCCATACGGGGATGACACAAGCAAGAAGCCCAGGCAGAGGAGTGTCGTGCGGCAGCCAAGAGAAAACCAAGCGTGCGGCCGGCGAGTGGGTTGCGCAGCGGAGAGTGGGGGCGGGAGGTGGATGCGGACGTCGGTCAGCAGAGAGGGGAGCCGAGGTCGGTGAGCAAGGACTCCGCACTGCTGGTGATGCTGCCGAAGCCGCTGGTCACCGCAAGGTCGTGCGCGATTCGGGCGTGGCGGAGGGCGTCTGTTTTTCGGCCGTCGTGGGACATTGCTCGGACCAGGTGGAGGTGGGAGCGGGCGATGCCGTAGCGGTAGTCGCAGGCTGTGGCCAGTTCCAAGGCTCGGAGGTGGGCGGCTACTGCTCGGCCCGGTTTGTCCAGGTTGCGCAGGACCAAGCCCAGGGCGTTGTGGACCTCGGATTCGATGCGAGGGCTGCCGCCCAGCTCCTGGACCAATGCGAGCGCTCGTTGAGCAGTCCTGAGGGCCTCGGCGTGTTCGCCGGACAGGCAGAGGGCCGTCGCCAGATGGGCCATGCCTTCGGCTCGGGCGTGGCGGACGCCGGTTCGGTACCAGTTGGCCAAGGCGTGCCTGAGGAGGGACACGGCCCTTGGGTAGTCGCCGCTCACCGTGTGGCAGCGGCCCAGGAGCGAGGCGCAGGCGGCTTCCAGGTTTTCGCCGTCCGCCGTCCTTGCCAGGTCCAGGCCCTCGGAGAGGTGGGCGACAGCCTGGTCTACCTCGCCCTTCATCATGTGGAGGGCACCCAAGCCTGCCAAGGCGGCGATCTTGACGTGGGGGATGTCCGGTAGGGCCCTGCTGAGGTCCATCAAACGGGTGAAAGACGCGGTGGCGGACGGGAAGTCGCCCAGTTCCAGGTTCACCACGCCGTCCAGGCCCGCGTGCAGCCACAGGGTGCGGCCGGAGGGGGACGCCTCGCGCAGGAAGCGTTGGGCGCCGCGGAGGTCGCCCAGGTTGCGGTGTTCGGCGGCGAGCCAGACCAGCATGGAGGTTTCCGCGTCGTGGTCGCCTGCCTTGCGGGCCGCGCCAAGAGCGGCGGTGATGGCGTGCACGAACTCGACGTGGTGGCCGTGGGAGCCGAAGTAGCCGCTGACGGCGTCGATGAGGCGCCATGACAACGGCAGCGGGCCGTGGGCGGCGCAGTGTTCGGTGGCGGCCAGGACGCTGGGGCGTTCTGCGGTCAGCCACGCGCGTGCGGCGTCGGCGGACATGGTCGGAGTGCTGGTTGACGGGGACCGGCTCAGCTCCGGGTACAGGACGTTGCCGACCTCCACCGCCGTGCGCAGGTACCAGTCGAACAAGCGGCGGCGGGCCGCCTCGCAGTCCTCGCCCTCGAACTCGGCGCGGTCGGCGGCGTAGTCGTGCAGGAGGTCGTGCAGGATGAAACGGTCCGCGCCCACGCGCTGCACCAGGTGCGCCGACGCCAACTCGGCCAGCAGGCGTGCCGCCTCGGGGACGGGGGCGTCGAGCAGGGCCGCCGCGCCGGCGGCGCTGAACTCCGGGCCGGGCACCAGGCCGACCAAGCGGAACAGGCGGGCGGCGTCGGTGGGGAGAGCCGCGTAGGACAGGTCGAACGCCCGGCGGATGGCGGCGGTGTCGTCGTTGTCCACGGCCAGCGCCGCCAGCCGGTCACCGCCGCGCAGCTCGTCCACATAGGACTCGATGTCCAGGTGGGCCGACCCGATCAGGTTGCCCAGCGCGATGCGCAGCGCCAGCGGCAGGTAGCCGCACAGCCGGGCCAGCTCGGCGATCGCGTCGAACTGCGCCACCGCCGCCTCCGGGCCCAGCGACCGGGCCAGCAGCTTCCACGCCTCGTCGCCGCGCAGCACGTCCAGCCGCACCAGCGTGGCCCGCAGCGGTTTGCGCAGCTCGTTGCGGCTGGTGATGACCACCGAGCACCCCGGCTCGCCGGGCAGCAGCGGCACCACCTGCTCCGCCGAGGCCGCGTTGTCCAGCGTGATCAGCACCCGCCGGCCCCGCAGCCGCGCCCGGTAGCCCCGGACCAGGTCCTCCTCGTCGACCGGGATGTGGTCGGCCCGCACCCCCATCGCGCGCAGGAACCGGGCCAGCACCGCCGACGTGGTCAGCGGCGCGGACGTCGAGTGCCCGCGCAGGTTCACGTACAGCTGCCCGTCGGGGTACCGGTCGCGGACCGCGTGCCCCACGGCCGTCGCGAACGCCGTCTTGCCCACCCCCGGCGGACCGCACACCACGACGGTCGCCGCCGCCCGCGTCAGCAACGCCGTCACCCGCGCCAACTCGGCGGCCCGCCCCACGAAGTTCCCGACCGGCGCGGGCAGCTGCGACACCGGCGCCCACGTGTCCGCGGCCGGCTCGTGCAGGGACGGGTCACCGGTGAGGATCGCGTGGTGCACCGCGCGCAGCCGGTCGCTGGGGTCCACGCCCAGCTCGCGTGCCAGCGCCGTCGACGCCTGCCGGTAGGCGTCCAGCGCGTCGGCCTGCCGGTCCACCCGGTACAGCGCCACCATCAGCTGCGACCAGAACCGCTCCCGCAGCGGGTGCTGCGCGGTCAGCCGGCGCAGGTCCGCGATCACCTCGTCGCACCGGCCCAGCCGCAGCTTCACGTCGATCAGCTCGGAGGTCACCCGCAGCCGCTGCTCGGTCAGGTTCGGCACCTCGGTCTCGTGCAGCGACTCCGACGGCACGTCCGCCAGCGCCGACCCGCGCCAGTGCCCCAGCGCCTGCTCGTAGACCGCCCGCGCGCCTTCGAAGTCCCGCACCGCCGCCAGCGCCGCGCCCTGCTCGGCCAGGTCGGCGAACCGGTGCAGGTCCAGCGCGTCGCGCGGCAGGTCGATGCGGTAGCCGGTGGGGGTGGTGTGGATCAGCGGCGGGTCGCCCAGCGCGCGGCGCAGCCGCATCACGTACACGGGCAGGGTCTGGGCGGCGCGGTCCGGCGTCAGCTCGCCCCACACGCGGCGGATCAGGTCGCTCGCGGGCACCGAGCGGTTCGCGCCCAGCAGCAGGGTCGCCAGGACGATCCGGTGCTTCGCGGCGGTGATCGGGACGGTGCGACCGCCCCGGCGGACCACGAGCGGTCCCAGCACCCCGAACTCGTCCTGCGACAGGGTCAAATCGCCTCCGCTCCCGGTAGAGACCTTGACATGCTGGTACTCCGGCACTGTCCGGAGTACCACCGGATGGACCCGAACACCCGGCTCGCCGCCGATCGGCCCCGAAGTGCTACAGCCGCCCCACTTCGGTGATCCGCAGCGCGGCGGTGCCGGCCTCGTCGGACTCGGCGAGGTCGACCTCGGCGGTGAAGCCCCAGTCGTGGTCCTCCGCGGGGTCGGCGAAGATCTGGCGGACCGTCCAGCGGCCGGGCTCCTCGGTGATCACCAGCAGCTGCGGTCCGCGCGCGTCCGGTCCGATGCCGATTTCGTCGTGCTCCTCGAAGTACGGGTCGAGCGCTTCCTGCCAGTCCTCGGCGGTCCAACCGGAGTCGCCGTCGAGCTGGCCCAGCTCGTAGTAGTTGCGGCGGGCGGCCAGTTCGACGCGGCGGAACAGCGCGTTGCGCACCAGCACCCGGAACGCGCGCAGGTTGCGCGTGACCGCCGGCGGCGCATCGTCCACGACGGTGTCGTCGGCCGGGTTGCGCAGCTTCTCCCACTCGTCGATCAGGCTCGAGTCGACCTGGCGGACCAGCTCGCCCAGCCACTCCTCCAGGTCGGACAGCTCCTCGGTCTTCGCGTCGCCGGGCACGGTCTGGCGCAGCGCCTTGTAGGCGTCGGCCAGGTACCGCAGCACCAAGCCCTCGGAGCGGGCGAGCTGGTAGTAGGACACGTACTCGGCGAAGGTCATGGCCCGCTCGAACATGTCCCGCACCACCGACTTGGGCGACAGGTGGTGGTCGGCGACCCACGGGTGCCCGCGCCGGTAGGTGGTGAACGCCGCCTCCAGCAGCTCGGCGAGCGGCTTCGGGTACGTGACCTCCTCCAGCAGCTCCATCCGCTGGTCGTACTCGATGCCCTCGGACTTCATCGCGCCGATGGCCTCGCCGCGCGCCTTGTGCTCCTGGGCGGACAGCACCTGGCGCGGGTCGTCCAAAGTGGACTCGATGATGGACAGCACGTCCAGCTCGTAGGAGGGCGACTCCCGGTCCAGCAGCTCGATCGCGGCCAGCGCGAACGGCGACAGCGGCTGGTTGAGCGCGAAGTTGACCTGGAGGTCCACGGTGAGCCGGATGTGGTCGCCCTCGCGCTCCACCACGCCCGCCGCGAGCAGCGCCCGGTACATCGAGATCGCGCGCAGGATGTGCCTGCGCTGCGCCGGCCGGTCCTCGTGGTTGTCCTCCAGCAGGTGGCGCATGGCCGCGAACGTGTCGCCGGGCCGGCCGATCACGTTGAGCAGCATCGCGTGGCTGACCTGGAAGCTGGAGGTGAGCGGCTCGGGCTCGGCGTTCTTCAGGCGCTCGAAGGTCTGGTCGCTCCAGGACACGAACCCCTCGGGCGCCTTCTTGCGCACCACCTTGCGCCGCTTCTTGGGGTCGTCACCGGCCTTGGCCAGCGCTTTCTCGTTCTCCACGACGTGGTCGGGGGCCTGGACGACGACCGTGCCGACGGTGTCGTAGCCGGCGCGGCCGGCCCGTCCCGCGATCTGGTGGAACTCGCGCGCCTTGAGGTGCCGGGTCCGGGTGCCGTCGTACTTGGACAGCGCGGTGAACACGACGGTCCGGATCGGGACGTTGATGCCCACGCCGAGCGTGTCCGTGCCGCAGATGACCTTGAGCAGACCGGCCTGCGCGAGCTGCTCGACCAGCCGGCGGTACTTGGGCAACATGCCCGCGTGGTGCACGCCGATCCCGTGCCGGACCAGCCGCGACAACGTCTTGCCGAACCCGGTGGCGAACCGGAACCGGCCGATCATCGCGGCGATGGCGTCCTTCTCGGCGCGGGTGGCGACGTTGACGCTCATCAGGGACTGCGCGCGTTCCAGCGCCGAGGCCTGGGTGAAGTGGACGACGTAGATCGGCGCTTCGCGGCCGTGCAGGAGCTCTTCGATGGTCTCGTGCAGCGGGGTGAGGACGTACTGGAAGTTGAGGGGGACGGGGCGCTGCGCGGAGCGGACCGTCGTGGTCGGCCGGCCGGTGCGGCGGGTGAGGTCCTTCTCGAAGAAGGTGACGTCGCCGAGGGTGGCCGACATCAGCAGGAACTGGGCCTGCGGCAGCTCGATCAGCGGAACCTGCCACGCCCAGCCGCGGTCGGGCTCGGAGTAGAAGTGGAACTCGTCCATGACCACTTGGCCGACGTCCGCCCGCGTGCCGTCGCGCAGGGCGATGTTGGCCAGGATCTCGGCGGTGCAGCAGATGATCGGCGCGGACTCGTTGACGCTGGCGTCACCGGTCATCATGCCGACGTTCTCGGCGCCGAACGTGTCGATCAGGGCGAAGAACTTCTCGGAGACGAGCGCCTTGATCGGGGCGGTGTAGTAGGTCCGCTTGCCCTCGGCGAGTGCGGCGAAGTGCGCGCCGATCGCGACCAGGCTCTTGCCCGAGCCGGTGGGCGTGCTGAGGATGACGTTCGACCCGGAGACGATCTCGATGAGCGCTTCCTGCTGCGCGGGGTACAACTCGAGCCCCCGCTGCTGGGCCCACTCGGCGAAGGTGTCGTAGAGGAGGTCGGCGTCGGGGGTCGGCGGCAGCAGGTCGGTGAGAGTCATCGCAGGCAGATCATAGGGGGTCGCCCCCACCCGAGACCTCCACGCAACACCCACCCACAACGTCCCCACCCACCTCCACCCCCACCTCACCCCACCCCCACAACGGCCCACCCACCCTCCACCCGGTCTCGCACCCGCTACCGACCCGCCGCCGCCCACCTGCCACCGCCGCGCCGCCGCCTGCCCGCCTACCGCCGCGCCGCCGCCTGCCACCGCCGCGCCGCCGCCCGCCCGCCCGCCCGCCCGCTGCGCGCGACTGCGGC
>NZ_JBBEGC010000227.1:0-6096 GCF_037401995.1 Saccharothrix sp. CCNWYY140 | reverse complement strand
CTCGTTCCTCACAAAAAATTCGGCTGCACCCAGGGAAATCTGTGGTAGCCCTTCGGGCAGGCCATACGGGGATGACGGAAGAAGCCCAGGTAGGCGGTTTGCTGCGCGGGCTTCGGGAAAAGCACGCCCTGCGGGTTCGCGGGTCTGCCGGTCTTGAGGACTAGGCGTGTTCGGGTGGGCTGATCTTGGACTCCGGCAGGGCGGAGGCTGTGGTGCCCCACTTGTCCAGGATCCGTTGGTACGTCCCGTTCTCGATGAGCTTGTTCACCGCCGCCTGGAAGGCCGGCGTCAGCGGGGAGCCCTTCTTGAAGGCGAAGCCCACGTCCAGGCGCTTGAACTCGTTCAGGAACTTCAGGTTCGGTTGGTTGGCGGCGGCGTGGCGGAGGCCGTTGATGGTGCTCATGATGACGTCGAAGTGGCGTTGTTGCAGGCCCAGGTAGATGGCCGCGTTCTCGGAGAACGTCAGGACCTCGTAGGCGGGCTTGCCGGCGTCCGGGCAGACGTGCTTCTCGCGTTCCAGGGTGGCTTCGAAGGTCGTGCCGGCTCCCACGCCGATCTTCAGGCCGCACAGCTGCGCCAGGTTGTCCACCTTCTGGAGGCGGTCGTCGTCCTTGCGGACGGCGAAGCCCTGGCCGTCGTTGATGTAGGTGACGAAGTCGATGGTCTTGAGCCTGGCTTCGGTGACGCCGAAGTTGCCCGTGCCGACCTCGTACTTGCCGGACGCGAGGGCGGGCAGGATCGCCTCGAAGCCGGCCACCTCCCGCTCGATCCGCACGCCGAGGACCTTGCCGACCGCCTCGGCGATGTCGATGTCCTGGCCCAGCACGGTCTTGTTGTCCTCGGCGTAGTACGACGCCGGCGGCTGGCCGCCCACGGACGAGCCGAACTTCACCACGCCGGCCCGCCGGGTCGCCTCCGGCAGCAGGGCCGCGATGGACTCGTCCTTGACCAGCGCGGACACGACGTCGACCGACGGCTGCACGCCGTTGTCCGGGCTCGCGGCGGGCGCACCGCAGCCGGAGACCACCAGGGCCAGCAAGGTGGTCAGCAACAGCAGGGTTCTGGTGCGCATTCCGATCAAATCCTTCGTGGTGGTCATCCGTCTACCGCGATGGATTCGCGTTGCGGCGCCGGGGTGGGTGAGTGGGCTCGGTCGCGTTTCGCGACTTCCTCGCGCACGATCGGGATGACGTACCGGCCGAAGTCGATGGCGTCGTCGAGGGTGTCGTAGCCGCGCGCGGAGAAGATGTCGACGCCGAGGTCGTAGTAGTCCAGCAGGGCCTGCGCCACCGTCTCCGGCGTGCCGACCAGCGCGTTCGAGTTGCCCGCGCCGCCGGTCGCAGCGGCTGTGGATGTCCACAGTGCACGGTCGAAGCGCTCGCCGCGGGCGGCGATATCCAGCAGGCGCTGTGAACCGGTGTTCTCCGGGTTGGTCAGGGAGTGCCTGCGGGTCAGCGACTTGCCGCCGGAGGTGCGCTGCTTGATGGCGTCCACGGTCCGGTAGGCCTTGTCCCACGCCAAGTCCTCGGTCGCGCCGAGGATCGGGCGGAACGCCACCTGGATGCGCGGGGTGTCGGTGCGGCCGGCGGCCCGTGCGGCTTCCCGAACGGACTCGATCTGCGCCGCCGTGTCGGCCAGGGGCTCACCCCAGAGGCAGAAAATGTCGGCCACCGCACCACCTGCCCGGTAGGCGGCGGGGGACGAGCCGCCGAACGACACGTTCGGACGCGGCTGCTGCACGGGGAAGACGTCGCTGACGAAGTCGGCGAACCGGTAGTGCGTTCCTTCGTGGTCGAAGGGCTCGCGGGAGGTCCACGCCTGCTTGACGATCCGGATGTACTCCTCGGTGCGCGAGTACCGGTCGTCCTTGGTCAGGTAGTCGCCTTCGCGCTGCTGCTCGTGGTCGGTGCCGCCGGTGATGAAGTGCACGGTCAGCCGGCCGTCGGAGATCCGGTCCAGCGTGGCGAACGTCTTCGCGGCGAACGTCGGGTAGGAGACGTTCGGCCGGTGCGCCAACAGGATCTGGAGCTTGTCCAGCTCCGTGGCCACGTACGCGGCGGCCTGCGCCGGGTCTGGTGAGCCCGAGCCGTAGGCGAACAGCACGCGGTCCCAGCCGTGCTCCTCGTGCGCGCGGGCCAGGCGCAGCGTGTAGTCCTTGTCGAACGACGCACCGCTGCGGGCGTGCGTCTCGGAGCCGTCGTTGGTGCCGCCGATCCCCAGGAACTCAACAGGCACGTCGAAACCTTCCACTGAGAGTGGCAAGAAGAAAGGGCGTGGGAACGCCGACGCGCCAAGGCGTTGAGGGAGACGCATGGGGTCGGCCGGAAGAAGGGGCGCGTCAGCGCGGACAGGAGGACGACCACACCCGACCGAAGTCGATGTGGCCGCGAATGACCAGCCGCACGGTGTCCACGGACCCAGTGCAGCAGCGGACGCGGCGATCGTCAACGGCGGTTCGACCGGCGTCCAAATCCCGGAATCCCTTGACCGGCCGCACGGTCCCGCGCCTACGATCGCGGTGCGGCGTTGAGGGACGCGGCACGTTGACGTGATCCCTCCTGCGCAGGAGCAGCCGATGAGCGCTTCGACCGCCGCCCCTCCGACGACCCCGTCTCGCACCACCGCCGAGATCGTGCCATTGCGCCGACCGTGGCGGTGGGTGTCCGCCGCCCTGGTGCTGGCCGCCGTGCTGGCGTTCCTGTGGTCGGCGGCGACCAACGAGCAGTTCCAGTGGTCCGTGGTGGCCCAGTACTTCACCGCCGAGGCCGTGTTGCGCGGGCTCGGCCTGACGCTGTGGCTCACCGGCCTGACCGTGGTGCTGGGCTTTGTGATCGGCGGCGTGCTGGCCGTGATGAGGTTGTCCGGCAACCCCGTGCTGGTGGGCGTGAGCTGGGGTTACGTGTGGCTGTTCCGGTCGGTGCCGCTGTTGGTGCAGTTGCTGTTCTGGTTCAACATCGGCGCGCTGTACCCGGCGCTGTCCGGCGCCACCCCGGTCATCGGGCCGGTCACGGCGGTGATCATCGGGCTGGTGCTGCACGAGGCCGCCTACGCGGCGGAGATCGTGCGCGGCGGCATCCTGTCTGTGGACGCGGGCCAGGTCGAGGCGGCCAAGGCACTGGGCATGCGCGGCGGCCGGGTGCTGCGGCGGATCGTGCTGCCACAGGCCATGCGCGCCATCGTCCCGGCCGCCGGCAACCTGCTCATCGGCACGCTGAAGGGCACGTCGATCGTGAGCGTGCTGGCCGTGCAGGACCTGCTGTACTCGGTGCAGCTCATCTACAACCGCAACTACCTGATCATCCCGTTGCTGCTGGTCGCCACCGCCTGGTACGTCGTCGTCACCAGCCTCCTCGGCATCGGCCAGCACTATGTGGAGCGCTACTACGCGCGCGGCGCGGGGAGGCTGTCGTGACGATCGCCGTCCAGGTCACCGATCTGCACAAGAGCTTCGGCGGCACCCCGGTGCTGCGAGGCGTGGACCTGACCGTGCCACGCGGCTCGGTCACGGTCGTCATCGGCCCGTCCGGCTCGGGCAAGTCGACCCTCCTGCGCTGCCTGAACCACTTGGAGCAGCAGGACCGCGGCGAAATTGAGGTCGACGGCGTGCTCATCGGGTACCGCCGACACCGCGGCAAGCTGTACGAGCTGAAGGAACGCGAGATCGCACGGCAGCGGGCCGGTATCGGCATGGTGTTCCAGGGTTTCCACCTGTTCGGGCACTTGACCGTGCTGGAGAACGTCGTGGAGGCCCCGATCGGGGTGTCCGGCGTGCCGCGCGCGGAGGCCGAGGAGCGAGCGCGGGCGCTGATCGCGCGGGTCGGACTGGCCGGCCGCGAGGACGCCTACCCGCGGCAACTGTCCGGTGGTCAGCAGCAGCGTGTGGCGATCGCACGGGCACTGGCCATGCGACCGGCCGTGATGCTGTTCGACGAGCCGACCTCGGCCCTGGACCCGGAGCTGGTGGGCGAGGTGTTGGCCGTGATCCGCGACTTAGCGGCCGATGGCATGACGATGGTCGTGGTGACGCATGAGATCGGCTTCGCCCGGTCGGTCGCCGACCACGTGGTGTTCCTGGACGAGGGTCTTGTTGTGGAGTCCGGCCCGCCTGCCGAAGTGCTGGACAACCCTGTTCATCAGCGCACCCGCGAGTTCTTGGCGCTGGTGCGATGAGCGTCATCGTGTTCATCGGCGCAGGGCCGCGCACGTCCGGACTGCTGGAACGTTTGGGGGCCAACGCTCCCGCGTTGTTCGACGGCCCGTTGGAGGTGCACTTGGTGGACCCGTTCCCGGTCGGGTCGGGGCGGGTGTGGCGGCACGAGCAGTCGGCGTTGCTGCGGATGAACTCGATGGCCGAGGACGTCACCATGTTCACCGATTCGTCGGTGGAGTGCGAGGGTCCTGTGCGGCTTGGTCCGTCGCTCGCGGAGTGGGATTGGTCCACTGTGGACCTTTCGGCGGAGGTTCGAGCCGAGCTGGCGGCGATGGAACCTACGTCGTTTCCGAGCCGACGGGTGCAGAGCGCGTACCTGAAGTGGTTCCACGCCAGGGCGGTCGAGTCCTTGCCGCCGGGTAGCTCGGTACACGTCCACGAGACCAGGGCGATCCGGTTGACCGGTTCGTCGCAGTTACGGCAACGGGTGTGGCTGGCCGGGCGGACAGAGCCGCTGGTGGCGGACGTGGTGGTGCTCGCTTTGGGGCACTTGGACACCGTGCTGTCAACGGAGCACGCGACCTTGCGCGACTACGCCATGAAGCACGACCTGACCTTCGTCCCTCCCGCGTACACGGCGGATGCGGACCTGTCCGTCGTGCCTGCGGGTGAGGACGTCGTCGTGCGGGGCCTGGGTTTGGCGTTCATCGACTTGGCGGTACTCCTGACGGAGGGCCGCGGCGGGACGTTCGTCCGGGTCGGGGGCGTGCTGCACTACCTCCCGTCCGGGCGGGAACCCCGGTTGCACGTGGGCTCGCGACGCGGCGTGCCGTACCACTCCAAGACCGGCTATCGCTTGCAGGGCAAGGCTCCGGAGGGGCCTAGGTTCTTCGTGGCGTCGGAGCTGCTGGCCAAACCTGGTGACATCGACTTCCGGTTGCACGTGTGGCCGTTGATCGCCAAGGAGGTCGCGTACGGGTACTACCGGGAGCTGTTCACCGGCCATCCCTCGCGGGTGCGGCTGACGTGGGAGGAGTTCTCGGCAAGGTATGCGGAGCTGGACTGGTACAGCAAGGAGATGCGGGAGCTGGAGGAGCAGGCAATCCCGAGCTTCGCGGACCGCTTGGACTTCGAGCACCTGGACCGGCCGATCGACAATTTGGCGTTCGACTCGGCAGACGGATTTCAGGAGTTCCTGCGCTCTTACGTCCGGGCAGACGTGGAGCGGCGATCCGATCCCCGGTTCAGCGCGGACCTAGGTGCCTTCTTGGCTCTCCTGACCGCATACGCCCAGTTGTCGGTGCTGGCGGCGTCGGGCCGACTGACCAGTGAGGACGGCTGGTGGCACGGCTTCTTCAGCTACTTCGCCTCAGGCCCGCCTCCGGACCGGTTGGAGGAGCTGCTGGCGTTGTCGCGGGCCGGGGTGGTGCGTTTCCTGGGAGCCGACACCTGGGTGAGGGCCGAGGACGGCGTCTTCCTGGCAGGCAGCGCCAGCGTGCCCGGCCACACCGTGCGCGCCACGGGCTTGATCGAGGCACGGCTCCCAGTACACACACTGGCCACCACGGCCGATCCGCTGCTGCGCTCCCTTCTGGCGTGCGGAGACATCCAGGACCGAGCGGGGTTCGTCGCCGTCGATCCAGTAGACAGCCGCGTGCTGGACGCTTCAGGCACACCCCACCCACGGCGCTTCGCGGTAGGCCCTTACACCACCAACAAGGCCCAAGCCGCCTTCGCCCGCCCGAACACCAACAACCCAGCCTTCAGACAGAACGACGCCGTAGCACGGGCAGTGCTGGAGTTCTTGGCGGAGGAAGCAGTGGACGAGTCAGTCGCCTAACATGCTTTTCGAAGTAGCTCGCGCAGCAAACCTCCTACCTGGGCTTCTTCCGTCATCCCCGTATGGCCTGCCCGAAGGGCTACCACGCTTTTGGTCGGGTGCAGCC
>NZ_JBBEGC010000226.1:0-6384 GCF_037401995.1 Saccharothrix sp. CCNWYY140 | reverse complement strand
CTTCGGGCAGGCCATACGGTGGGGGAACCGAGGCCCTCCACTTGTAGGTAACACCTACCGCGCGCTCCGCGCGCGAATCACCGCGCTACGCGCGGGAAGGATTGCGCTGGGGGGAAGGGATTGCTGCGCCGCGGGGTGGGGATGGCTGCGCTGTGGGGCTGGGGGCACTGTGCTGTGGGCGGGGGCGGCGTCAAGAGAGGGCTGGCCTCAGCCCCAAGAGCGCACCCCGCGCGACCCCGCGCGACCCGCGCGACCCCGCGCGACCCGCGCGACCCAGGCGTAAAGGGAGCCAGGTGGCGGCCTGGCTCCTCGGGATGCTTCAGCTGCGCAAGCTCCACTGCTGGTTCGCGCCGCCCCCGCAAGACCACAAGATGATCCGCGTCCCGTTAGCGGTAGCCGCCCCAGAAGCGTCCAAGCACAACCCCGACTGGACACCCGTGATGGTGCCGTTGGCGTTGACGTTCCACTGCTGGTTGGTCTGGCTGTTGCAGTCCCAGATCACGACCGTTGTGCCGTTGGTGGTGCCCTGGTTGTTGGCGTCCAGGCACTTGTTGCCGTAGACCTGCAACTGCTTGCCGGCGGTGTAGGTGAAGCGTTGGTTGGTGCCGCCGTGGCAGTCCCACAGTTGCGCTGCCGCGCCGTTGGTGGCGCTTGCGCCGCTGATGTCGATGCAGCGCCCGGACTGGCCGCCGACGATCGACACGCCCTGCTGGCTTCCGCCGCCCTGCCTCCTCGCCAGTGACTTCGACTCGGGGGAACGGTTGCCCTGTGCGTCCACCACGTACAGCCGGTAGTCGCCGGACGTCGTCGGGACGTCGATCGTGGTCGCCGTGCCGGTTGCCCTGGTCATCGTCGGGCCTACCGCGAACGACGTAGTGCCCAGCGGAGCCAGCCACAGGGTCTTGGTGGCGTCGCCAGTACTCCGGACCGGGATCGATGCCGTGCCTGAACCCACGAATGTGCTGTCGGGCAGGACGTAGTCAGGCAGGGAGAGGTTGCTTGCCGGGATGATGTCCCGGTACGCGTCCTCCAGGCCGGAGTTCACCGCGATGCTGTGCGCGGGTGCCGGCCACACGTAGTCCGAGTAGACGAGGATGTCCTGGATGGTGCTGTTCGGCAGGTTCTTGTTGGAGACCTTGTTGATCGGCCCGTACGTCTGGGTGATGTTCAGGTCGTGCTTGCGGCCGAAGTCGTCGGAGTTGATCATCCACGTGACGTTCTTGTCCACACTCACGACGTTGTCGCGGAAGGTGATGTACGCCGAACCCTCGTCCGGGTGCAGGCCGTACTTGTGGCCCGACGGGACGCCTTGCAGGTAGTTGTTGGTGATCGACGTGTTCGGCTGGGCGCCCAACGTGTAAATAGGGGCGGTGTCGTTGAGGCGTTGGACCGTGTCGATGATGTGGTTGTAGCTGATGTTGTTGTTCCTGGCCGTGGTGGTCGGGCGGTTGGGGGCGATCGAGCCCGACGAGCCGTCGAAGTTCCACCAGCCCCAGCCCATCGTGATGCCGTTCCACGGGGCCTTCTCGATGCGGTTGCGCTGGATGGTCAGGGTGTCGACGAAGAACGCGGAGATCGGGCTGTGCCCGCTGAACAACACCGCGGTGTCGTAGAGGTAGTTGTTCTTGATCTCGATGTTCTTCGGCAGGCCCTCCACCTGCGGCGAGTACTTCTCGCGGTTGGACGAGGTGTGGTCGCCGATGTAGACGTGCTGCGGGTGGCCGACGTTGATGGCGGCCCCGCCGGTGTCGTTGGTGTAGTTGCCGATCACCTGGATGTTCTGCACGTCGTTGGCCAGGTTGATCGCGTCGACACCGGTGTGTTGCACGCGGTTGCGGATCAGGGCGATGTTGTCGGCGTTCTCCACCTGGATCGCGCCGGGCGCCAGGTCGACGTTGCGGTAGTAGTAGACGTGGAAGTTGCCCTTCGCGTACGCGGTGTTGCCCAGGTTGCCCTGCTGGGCCTGCTTGAACGAGGACCCGGCCACGGTGAAGAGGTTCCAGTCCGAGTGCTGGACCGTGATGCCCGAGAAGGTGATGTTGCGGGCGTGGTTGGTCGTGGACGTGCCGGCGACCCGGAGCAGGGTGGACACGTTGTTCGGCGCGTAGACCGTCGCCGTGGCCATGTTGTCCGAGTTGTTCTTGTAGTAGTAGACCGTCTGGGCGGCCCGGTCGAAGTAGAACTCGCCCGGCGCGTCGAGGAACTCGTAGGCGTTGGAGAACTTGTGGCTGCCGCCGGACTGGAAGTTGCCGTTGAACGCGCCCTGGGCGATGGCGCCGCCCGGCTGCTGGAACAGCGCGACCCGCCCGGAGCCGTCGCCGGCGGTGGTGATCTGCCGGACGCCCACGATGGACGTCTGCCAGGTCGTCGCCGTCTCGATCTCGACGTCGTCCTGGTTGCGGGTGATGGCGGGCAGGTCGCCGAGGCCGTACTTGGCCCCGTCGCACTGCGAGCCCGACTCCCACGCCCAAGACGCCTGGCCGGCGTTGACGCTGTAGCTGCCGTAGCAGCCCTGCGAGCTGATCGTCTTGGTGGCCATGAAGGCGCGCTTGTCGTTGACGTAGAGCGCACGCAGCTTGTTGGCGCGGGTGAGCGGGGCCTTCCAGATGTTGCCGCTGTGCTGGGTCCAGCCGGTCACCTGGACGCCGCCGTTGAGCACGGGCGTCTCGTTCTGGTACGCGGAGTACAGAACCCGGTGCCCGTTGGTGCCCGAATCGGCGGCGGTGAAGTCGATGGTGCTGCTCACCGGGTAGTTCCCGCCGCGCAGGTAGACCTGGATGTCCCCGGACATGTTCGCGTTGATCGTGCGGACGGCGTCCCGGGCCCGCTGCACCGTCTTGAATGGCGCCGTGATCGTCCCGGGGTCGGAGTCGTTGCCGTTGGGGGCGACGTAGAACGTGGCCTGGACAGCGGCCGAGGCACTGGGTGGGTTCACCGTGGTCGGCACCAGTGACACGGACACGAGTGCCGCGAGGGCTAACAACGTCCTGGCGGCGGTAGCGGCTGATCTCACCTTCTTCTCCCATCGTCGTCGTTGACGAGCAGTCGGCGGCCGGTCGCAAGCCCGGTCGCCTTCCGGCAAGCTAGCCACCCCCGGCGCCGGGCAGCAATGTCTGGTTGCTGCCACGGTGTTAGCGCTAACGGTCCTCGGGCCTAGGCTTGACGCCCGATGTGGTGAGCGCTAACAAGACACCGGATGATCACCGCCCGCGGCCCGGGAGGCGTCATGAGGCGACGAGACGGTGTCTCGCAGGCGTGGCACGGTCGCTGGTTCCGCACCAGCTCACCGGTCCTGATCGGGCGCGCCGAGCACCTGGCCGCGCTGCGGGAGGCCACGGCGCGGCGCCCGGCGGTAGTCCTGCTCGAGGGCGAGTCGGGGGTGGGCAAGAGCAGGCTGGTCGCCGAACTGCTCGCCGGGGACCTCGGCGGCGTCCTGCCGCTGGTCGGGCACTGCCAGCAGGTCGGCGAGCCGTTCTCCTACGGCGCGCTGCTGGAGGCGCTGCGGGGCACCGGACCGCACCTGGCCGAGCAGCGGTCGCTGAACCCGGTGATCGGCGCGCTAGCCCCGCTGCTGCCCGAGATCGCCGCCGACCTGCCGCCGCCGCTTCCCCCGCTGGGCGACCCGCGGGCCGAACGGCACCGGCTGTTCCGGGCCGTCCGGGAACTGCTCGCCGCCCTCGGACCGGCGTTGCTCGTGGTCGAGGACCTGCACTGGGCCGACGACGGCACCCGGCAGCTGCTGCGCTTCCTGGCGGGCGGCCCGCCGCCCACCCTGAGCACGGTGCTGACCTACCGGCGGGAGGACCTGCCCGGCGGCAGCCCGCTGGGCGCGGAGTTCCGGTCGGCCGCCGGCGGCTTGGTCGCGGTGCTGGAGCTGGAGCCGCTCGACGTGGCCGGCGTGCGGGGGCTGACCGAGGCGATCCTCGGCACGCCGGGAGTGTCGGCGGACTTCGCGGCCCTGCTGCACGAGCGGACGGCGGGCATCCCGTTCGTCGTCGAGGAAACACTACGAGCCCTGCGCGACCCCGCAGGCGCGGTGCAGGCGGGCAGCGCACGGGCCAAGCGGCTGCTCGACGCGGTCAAGGTCCCGGTGCTGCTGCGCGACGCGATGGCCGACCGCCTCGCCACCCTGCCCGCCGACACGGTCCGGCTGGTCGAGGCGGCGGCCGTGCTCGGCGCCCCCGCACCCGCCGGCCTGCTCGCCCAGGTGGGCGGAGTCCCGCGGCACCGGTCCGGGACGGCGCTGGCGCACGCCGTGGACGGGCACGTGCTGCACCAGGTGGACGACCTGGGATACGGCTTCCGGCACATGCTGGCCCGCCAGGCCGTCTACGACACGATCACCGCCCCCGAGCGCGCCGCCCTGCACGACCGGGCCGTGGACGCGCTGGAGCACGTCGAGCCGCGCCCCTTGGTCCAGCTGGCCGAGCACAGCGAGCGCGCTGGCCGGACGGCGGCCTGGCTGGCCCACGGCGAGGCGGCGGCCGACCGCGCCATCGACTCCGGGGACGCGGCGACCGCCACCACGCTGCTGCACCGGCTGCTGGCCGCACCCGTGCTGCCCGCCGACGTGGTAGACCGGCTGGCGATCAAGCTCGGCCGCATCGCCAACACCGGCCTGGACCAGCGCGACCCGACCGAGACGCTGGAGCGCCTGCTGGTCGACCCGCGCCTGGCCACGTCGGTGCGCGGCGAGGTGCGGCTGTACCGGGCGCTGCTGCTGCTCCGCCGGATCGGCCACATCCAGGATGGCCGCGCCGAGCTGGAACGCGCGATCGGCGAGCTGGCCGACCGCCCCGACCTGGTCGCCCGCGCTACCGCCGCCCTGTCCATGCCCTACCTGGGCACCCCGCCGCCGGACGAACTGGCTCGCTGGTGGCAGCGCGCCCAGGAGCACCGCGCGACCGCGACCGGCGAGCTGCGGATCGCCCTGCTGGCCAACGTGCTCGGCTCCCGCCTGCACCAGGGCCACTTGGCGTGGCTGGACGAGGTGCCCGAACACGCCGACACCCTCGGCGGCCGGCAACACCTCGCGCGGCTGCGGTGCAACGTCGCCGACGCCTGCGTCTGGCTGGGCCACTTGGACCTGGGCGCCCAGTACCTGCACGACGGGCTGCGGCTCGCGGCGCTCAGCGGCGCGCCATTCGTGGTCAGCACCGGCCGGACCACCGAGGCGCGGCTGGACTGGATCACCGGCCGGTGGGCGGGCCTGGCGCAGCGGGCAGGTGGCCTGATCGAGGAGTACCGGGACGTCACCAGCATGGCCGGCGAGCTGGAGCTGGTGCTGGGCTGGCTGGCGGCGGCCCGCGGCGAGCAGGAGACCGCGGCCGGCCACTTCGCCCGCACCGGTGCACACGACCCGGACGACGCGATCCTCCCGGTGGCGATCGGCGGCACCGCGGGCCTGGCGTCGATCCTGCTGGAGCGCGGAGCGGCGGCCGAGGCGGCGGCGGAGGTCGACCGGGGCTTGGCGGCCGTGCGGCGGACGGGCTGCTGGCCGTGGGTCAGTCTGCTCGCGCCGGTCGCGGTCGCCACCTACACGGCGGTCGGCAGGGGAGCGGAGGCCGGACGGCTGGTGGACGAGATCGCGGAAGGCGTCGCCGACCGCGACGCGCCCGCCGTGCTCGCCGCGCTGGCGCAGTGCCGTGGGGCGCTGGCCGAGCGCAGTGAGGCCATCGGGCACTTCAGGGAAGCTTGCGAGCGCTATGAAGCAATGCCCGCACCGTACTTCGCCGCCCTCGCGCGGGAACGAGAGGCCGCACTGACGTCCGACCCCGAGAAGGCCGTCGCACTGCTCAAGGACCTGGCGGCGTCCTTCGACGCTCTGGGCGCGTCGAAGGACGCAGCGCGCTGCCGCCACAAGCTGCACACCCTCGGCGGTGCCGCACCGACCCGGCGGGGCCGGCGCGGATACGGCAACGACCTGTCGCCCCGGGAGGTCGAGATCTCCCGGTTGGTCGCGGCGGGCCGGACCAACCGGGAGATCGCCGAGCAGCTTTTCCTGTCCTCACGGACGGTCGAGCAGCACGTGGCGCGCTTGTTCCGCAAACTGGGCATCAACTCCCGCGCCCAACTACGCGCCGACCACCTCGACTAGCGCAGCCCCACAACACCACGCAGCGCCGCCTTCCCCGCGCGCAGCGCGGTGGTTCGCGCGCGGAGCGCGCGGTAGGTGTTACCTACAAGTGGAGGGCCTCGGTTCCCCACCGTATGGCCTGCCCGAAGGGCTACCACGCTTTGGGTCGGGTGCAGCCGAAAGTTTTTGCGAGGGACGAGCAAAAAGTTTTAGCGGCACCCGGCCCAAAGCGTGGTTGGCTTTGCCAGGTCATGCGGTGGGGGAACCGACGCCCTTCACCCCCCATCGGTGGTCTCCCTGCTAGCTTT
>NZ_JBBEGC010000225.1:0-6647 GCF_037401995.1 Saccharothrix sp. CCNWYY140 | reverse complement strand
GGCCATACGGGGATGACACAAGCAAGAAGCCCAGGCAGAGGTGTGCCGTGCGGCAGCTTCGTGAAAAGCCTGGCGCGTGTGCGGTTGGGTCAGTCGCGCCAGGTTGTGGCTGGGTGGTGGTCTGCTTCCGGTAGTTCGCTGCCCACCTTGATCAGGCAGGCCACGCAGAGGGTGCCCTCCGGGCGTCTGACCAGGTGTTCCGGGGGTACCGAATGGGTGCAGGCCGCTTCGAAGTAGGCCTTCGAAGCCTGTTGTGCGGAAAAGGCGTGGCACAGCGAGTCGTACCCGCTGTGCCACCACACGTACGTCATGTCCCCGACCTCCCTACTACCTGGTAGGACGCGTCAGGGGCGGAAGTGTGACGCGTGTCAGCTCAGTCGTTCGATGACCATCGCCATGCCCTGGCCGCCGCCGACGCACATGGTCTCCAGGCCGAACTGCTTGTCGTGGAACTGGAGGGAGTTGATCAGGGTGGTCGTGATCCTTGCGCCCGTCATGCCGAACGGGTGGCCCACCGCGATGGCGCCGCCGTTGACGTTGAGCTTGTCCAGGTCGATGCCCAGGTCCTGGTAGGACGGGATGACCTGGGCCGCGAAGGCCTCGTTGATCTCGACCAGGTCGATGTCGTTGATGGACATGCCGGCCAGGGCCAGGGCGCGCTTCGACGCCTCGACGGGGCCCAGGCCCATGATCTCGGGGGACAGGCCGGACACGCCGGTGGAGACGATCCTGGCCAGCGGGGTGATGCCCAGCTCCTTGGCCTTGGTGTCGCTCATGATCACCAACGCCGCCGCGCCGTCGTTCAGCGGGCAGCAGTTGCCGGCGGTCACGCGGCCGTCGGGGCGGAAGACGGGCTTCAGGCCCGCGACGCCCTCGTAGGTGACGCCCGGGCGGGGGCCGTCGTCGGTGGAGACGGTCGTGCCGTCGGGCAGGGTGATCGGGGTGATCTCGCGGGCCCAGAAGCCGTTCGCGATGGCCTTTTCCGCCAGGTTCTGGGAGCGGACGCCGAAGTGGTCCATCTCCTCGCGGGAGATGCCCTTGGACAGGGCCAGGTTCTCCGCGGTCTGGCCCATCGCGATGTAGATGTCGGGCAGTTCGCCGCGCGTGCGCGGGTCGACCCACTCGCTTGCGCCGGTTTCGGCCACGGACTTGGTGCGGGTCTCGGCGTCGGTGAAGAGCGGGTTGTGGGTGCCCGGCCAGCTGTCCGACGAGCCGCGCGCGAACGACGACACGGTCTCCACGCCGGCGCTGATGAACACGTCGCCCTCGCCCGCCTTGATGGCGTGCAGCGCCATGCGGGTGGTCTGCACGCTGGACGCGCAGTACCTGGTCACGGTGGTGCCGGGCAGCTGGTCGAAGCCGGCCAGCACGGACACGACCCGGCCCATGTTGAAGCCCTGCTCGCCGCCGGGGAGGCCGCAGCCGAGCATCAGGTCGTCGATGTCGTTCGGGTCCAGCTGCGGGACCTTCGCCAGTGCCGCCTTCAGGACCTGCACGGTGAGGTCGTCCGCGCGGACGTCCTTGAGCGAACCCTTGCCCGCACGCCCGATGGGCGACCGGGCTGCGGAGACGATCACGGCCTCAGGCATTACGGAACTCCTTTGTTTCGCCGCAGAGCGTGCCTTGCAGCCTAGTTAACGCTTGTTCAACGCGGCCACCACTCGTGACGCAGGACGCCGACCAACGGGGGCAGCAGGATCGATGCAGCCGCTTCGTACCCGGCGGCACTGGGGTGGAACCGGTCCCGGCTGAAGTACTCCCGCCGCGTCACGAACTCCCGCGCGAGCAGGTCGCCCAACGCCACCGGCACCCCGCCCGCCGCCAGCACCTCCCGCCGCTGCGCCCGCGCCAGCCGCAGGCTCCACTCCCGGGCCACCGACCGCAGCGGCTGCGCGATCGGCTCGATCGACCCCAGGTCCGGGCACGTCCCCACCACCACGCCGACCCCGGCCTCCCGCAACCGCCGCACCTGCACCCCCAGCAACGCCGCCGACACCCCCACCGGCACCCGGCTCGTCACGTCGTTCGCCCCGATGATCACCAGGCACAGCTCCGGCGGGTCCGCGACCACCCGGTCCACCTGCGCCGACAGGTCCCGCGTGGTCGACCCGCTGATGGCGTAGGTCTCCAGCCGCACGGGCCGCTCCAACTCCTCCGCCAGACCGGTCGCCAGCAGCACCCCGGGCAGCTCGGCGGGGTCGTCCACCCCCAACCCGGCCGCCATCGAATCGCCCACTACGGCGAACCGCACCGGCTTGTCGTCACCCTCCCCGTACACGCCGTCGGCGCGCGGCGGCGGGGCGTCGGGCACCCCGATGACCACCCGCGCGCGCCGGGACTGCCGCGTGAACAGGCCGTACGCCAGTCCGGTGACGCCACTCACCGCGCCCAGCACCACCGCCACGAACCGCCACCACCGCACGGTCACCACCCCCTCGGAGACCATCGTCCACAAAGCCGACGGGATTACCCGCCAAACCGCCGCGGCTCGCGCGTCCACTCGCAGCGGTTACGCTGCGCAAGTCATCTCGCGTTGTGGGAAGGGACCTGCGGTGGAGTACGTCGAGAGCGTCGTGGACCTGGTCGGCAACACGCCGCTCGTGAAGCTGAACAAGGTCGCCGAGGGGCTCAAGCCGCTCGTCCTGGCCAAGGTCGAGTACCTGAACCCCGGCGGCAGCGTGAAGGACCGGATCGCGCTGCGCATGGTGGAGGCCGCCGAACGCTCCGGCGAACTCCAGCCGGGCGGCACGATCGTCGAGCCCACGTCGGGCAACACCGGCGTCGGCCTCGCCCTGGTGGCCCAGCAGAAGGGCTACAAGTGCGTCTTCGTCTGCCCGGACAAGGTCAGCGTGGACAAGCGCAACGTGCTCAAGGCCTACGGCGCCGAGGTCGTGGTGTGCCCGACCGCGGTCGCGCCGGAGCACCCGGACTCCTACTACAACGTGTCCGACCGCCTGGTCCGCGAGATCCCCGGCGCGTGGAAGCCCAACCAGTACGCCAACCCGGAGAACCCGGCGAGCCACTACCACGGCACCGGCCCCGAGGTGTGGCGCCAGACCGAGGGCCGGATCACCCACTTCGTCGCGGGCGTCGGCACCGGCGGCACCATCTCCGGCACCGGCAAGTACCTCAAGGAGATCTCCGAGGGCCGCGTGAAGGTGATCGGCGCGGACCCGGAGGGCTCGGTCTACTCCGGCGGCACCGGGCGGCCGTACCTGGTCGAGGGCGTCGGTGAGGACTTCTGGCCGGACGCCTACGACCGGAACGTCTGCGACGAGATCGTGGCCGTGTCCGACAAGGACTCCTTCGACCTGACCCGCCGCCTGGCCCGCGAGGAGGGCCTGCTGGTCGGCGGCTCGTGCGGCATGGCCGTCGCGGCGGCGCTGCGCGTGGCGGAGGGCCTCACCGAGGACGACGTGGTCGTCGTCCTGCTGCCCGACGGTGGCCGCGGCTACCTGTCCAGCGTGTTCAACGACAAGTGGATGGCGCAGTACGGCTTCATGTCGCCCGACACGTCCGGCGCGACCGTCGGCGACGTGCTGCGGCGCAAGGACGGCACCATGCCCGACCTGGTGCACGGCCACCCGAACGAGACGGTCGCCGAGGCCGTGGCGATCATGCGCGAGTACGGCGTGTCCCAGATGCCCGTGGTCAACGCCGAGCCGCCGGTCATGGCGGCCGAGGTGGCGGGCGCGGTCAACGAGCGCGACCTGCTCGACGCCCTGTTCACCGGCAAGGCCCAGCTCACCGACCGCCTCGACGCGCACATGTCGGTCAAGCTGCCCACCATCGGGTCCGGCGAGTCCATCAGCGCGGCGATGACGGCGCTGTCGGCCGCCGACGGCGCCCTCGTGCTCGACGACGGCAAGCCCGCCGGCGTCGTGACCCGCCAGGACCTCCTGGGCTTCCTCGCGGGACGCTGACGCAGGTCGGCAACGACACGTTCACCGGTTGCCGGTGGCCGGCGCGAGCTCATCCGCTAGCGTTGGCCACCGACTCATACACCTACGGCCCACGCCAAGGGGGTTGGAAACTCCGATGAACGCTCCTCAGCCGCCAGGGAACCAGCATTTCGGCGGTCACAACCAGCAGGAGCAGGGGCAGGGTGCCCAGCCCCCGAACGCCGACGCGACCCAGGTCGTGCCGAGCGGCGGCTCGTCCCCTGCGTTCCCGCCCCCGGAGGCCACCCAGGTGGTGCCCTCGTCCGGCCCGCAGCAGGCGGTGAACCCGGACGCCACGCAGGTCGTGCCGCCGAGCGCGACCCAGCAGCCGCCGTCGGCGTCGGGTGGCTTCCCGGCGCAGCAGCCGCCCGGGTCGGGCGGGTTCCCGGCGCAGCAGCCCAACCCCTACGGCCAGCCCCAGCAGCCCGGCCAGTACGGGCAGCCCCAGCAGCCGCCGGCCTACGGGCAGCAGCCGCAGTCCAACCCGTACGGCCAGCCGCAGCAGCCGCAGAACCCGTACGGCCAGCAGCAGCCGCAGTCCAACCCCTACGGCCAGCCGCAGGCGAACCCGTACGGCCAGCCGCAGCAGGCCAACCCGTACGGCCAGCCCCAGCAGCAGCAGGCGTGGGGCGCGCAGCCCGGCTACGGCCAGCCCGCCGCCTACGGCGCCCCGCCCACCGGCTACGCCGAGTGGGGCTCGCGCGCGGTCGGCGCCCTGATCGACTACGGCGCCCCCGGCGTCGTCGTCGGCATCCTGGTCGGCATCGGCTCGGCCACCGGCGACCCGACGCTGGCGTTCCTGCTGGCCGGTGTCGGCTACCTGGCGCTGCTCGGCTTCATGATCTACAACTCCTGGTACCTGGCGGGCACCACCGGCCAGTCCCTGGGCAAGAAGGTCGCGAAGATCAAGCTGCTCAAGGAAGAGACGATGCAGCCGATCGGCTTCGGCAACGCCTTCGTCCGCCACCTGTGCCACTTCGTCGACTCGCTGCCCTGCTACGCGGGCTGGTTCGCGCCGCTGTGGGAGGTCAAGAAGCAGACGTGGGCCGACAAGATCCTCGGCACCATCGTCGTGAACGCGCCGGAGACCGGGATGCCCGGCGGCGGGTACCCGGGCCAGCAGTCCTACGGCCAGCCCGCGAACCCGTACGGCCAGCAGCAGCAGAACCCCTACGGTCAGCAGCAGAACCCGTACGGCCAGCAGCCGCCGCAGCAGTGGTGACTTCGCACCTGTCGTGACACCGCCCGCGAGGCCGTGTCGGCTTGTCGCGTCGCGTTTCCCGACGATCACGTCCTTCCGATCGGCGGGAAACGCCACGCGACGAGCCGACCTCAGGCGGCCGAGCCCCGACGCCCGAGGCGGCGCAGTGGATACAGCCGATTAGGCCAGCGGGCGGTGTTTTTTCACCCGGTCGTACCCTTGTGACATGACGGACTTCGCCCCCTACGGTTTCGCGACCAGGGCAATCCACGCGGGCCAGGACCCGGACCCGACGACCGGCTCGGTCATCGTCCCGATCCACGCCACGTCCACCTACGCCCAGGACGGCGTGGGCGGCCTGCGCGGCGGCTTCGAGTACTCGCGGACCGGCAACCCCACCCGCGCGGCACTCGAGGAGTGCATGGCGGCCCTCGAAGGCGGCAGGCACGGCCGAGCCTTCGCCTCCGGCATGGCCGCCACCGACACGGCCCTCCGCGCGATGTGCCGCCCGGGCGACCACGTCGTCATCCCCAACGACGCCTACGGCGGCACGTTCCGCCTGATCGACAAGGTCCTCAGCCAGTGGGGCGTCGAGCACACCCCGGTGCCCCTGTCCGACGTGGACGCGGTGCGCGCGGCGATCCGCCCGAACACGAAGGTCGTCTGGGTCGAAACGCCCACCAACCCGCTGCTCAACATCGCCGACATCCCGCTGCTGGCCCAGGTAGCGCACTCGGCCGGCGCGCGGCTCGTGGTCGACAACACCTTCGCCTCGCCCTACCTCCAGAGCCCGCTAGCCCTGGGCGCGGACGTGGTCCTGCACTCGACCACCAAGTACGTCGGCGGCCACTCCGACGTCGTCGGCGGCATCCTCGTGACCTCGGACGACGAGTTGGACGCGGCCTTCGGCTTCCTCCAGAACGGCGCAGGCGCGGTCCCCGGCCCGTTCGACGCGTGGCTGACACTGCGGGGCATCAAGACCCTAGAAGTCCGCATGGAGAAGCACTCGGACAACGCAGAGCTGGTCGTCCAGGCCCTGCTCCGCCACCCCCGCGTGACGTCGGTGCTGTACCCAGGCCTGCCCGAACACCCCGGGCACGAGGTCGCGGCGAAGCAGATGAAGCGGTTCGGCGGGATGATCTCGTTCACGGTGGAGGGCGGCGAGGAGGCTGCGCTGCGGGTGTGCTCGCGGACGAAGCTGTTCACGCTGGCCGAGTCGCTGGGTGGGGTGGAGTCGCTGATCGAGCACCCCGGGAAGATGACGCACGCCAGCACGGCCGGGTCGATGTTGGAGGTGCCGGCCGATTTGATCCGGGTGTCCGTGGGCATCGAGTCCGGCGAGGACCTGGTGTCGGACCTGGTGGCAGCGCTCGACTGACGCAGGCCACGACGCTTCGAGGGCACAGCGCACGGCTTTTCGGCGCGCGGAGCGCGGTCTTCGCGCGCGGAGCGCGCGGTAGGTGTTACCTACAAGTGGAGGGCCTCGGTTCCCCCACCGTATGGCC
>NZ_JBBEGC010000224.1:0-6673 GCF_037401995.1 Saccharothrix sp. CCNWYY140 | reverse complement strand
AAGAGCCTCGCCGGCGGGCAGACCACCAAGGATGACCCAACTGCAACTGCGGGGGCTTCTTGCTTGTGTCATCCCCGGTGGACTGCCGCTCGGCAAGCGAAAGCGGCTTCGCCGCCCGGGGTGCAGCGGAGAGCGTCCGGTGGGGGCACATGCGCAGCCGCGCTAGAAGCCGGCGCGGCCCGCGCTAGAAGCCGGCGCGGCCCGCGCTAGAAGCCGGCACCGTCGAGAGCGCCGGTGACCACGCGGTCCACCTGGTCCTGTTGCGGGTCGCGGGCCAGGGCGACTGTGCACGGGCATTGCGACAGGTCGTTGCCGCACAGGTACATGCCCAGCACGCGCAGGCTGCGGGCGGTTTGGCGGAGGCGGGCTGCGCCTCGCAAGTGCACTTGGCCGTAGACGGCCTTCGCTAGTTGGTAGGGGGCGCTGGGGCCCAGGTCCACGCAGGCCTGGCTGTCCAGTTCCTCGGCCACGTGCGCGATGGGACGGCAGCCCCACGTCCGCACGGACCGGACCAGGCGCTGGTCCAGGCGGGACACCAGGCGGGTGGCCACCTCGTCGCGCCAGCGGCGGTCGGTGCTCAGGAAGGCGACCAGTTCCTCCACCCGCAGCGGGTCGGGGCGGGGGCGGCGGGCTCGGGTTCTTCGGCGGTGCGGGGTCATGTGCACCAAGATCGGCCAAGCGAAACCGGTGTGAGTGTTCCTCACCCGGGTGCGCGGGGGTTGGCACTCGCTAGAGGGAATTGCTGCTAACGCACCGCGCCCGGCCGTCCCACGATGAGGGACGACCGGGCGCGAAGGGTGGAACGTCAGGCCGGGACCGAGGCCACGCCCGGAGCGAGGAAACGCTTGCCGGTCACCTTCTCCGAGATGCCCGAGCGGTCCAGGTACGGGGTGATGCCGCCCAGCCAGAACGGCCAGCCGGCGCCCAGGATCATGCACAGGTCGATGTCCTGCGCCTCGGCGACCACGCCCTCGTCCAGCATGAGGCGGATCTCCTCGGCCAGCGCCTCCAGCGCCCGCGCCTTGACCTCTTCACCGGTCAGCGGCTTGTCGCCGAACTGCCACAGCTCCTGCACCTCGGGGTCCACGGTCTGCTTGCCCGTGTTGTCCCACTGCCACACCGCGTTCTTGCCCGCGGCCACGAACGCCTTCATGTTCTCCGACACGCCGAAGCGGTCCGGGAACGCGCGGTTCATGGTCTCGGCCACGTGCAGCGCGACCGGCGCGCCCACGAGCTGGAGCAGCACCAGCGGGGACATCGGCAGACCGAGCGGCTCGGTCGCCTTGTCCGCCACCTCGAACGGCGTGCCCTCGTCGATGGACTTGACGACCTCGCCCATGAACCGGGTCAGCAGCCGGTTCACCACGAACGCCGGCGCGTCCTTGACCAGCACCGACGACTTCTTCAGCTGCTTGCCCACCGCGAAGGCGGTGGCCAGCGTCGCGTCGTCGGTCTGCGCCGCGCGGACGATCTCCAGCAGCGGCATGACCGCGACCGGGTTGAAGAAGTGGAAGCCCACGACCCGCTCGGGGTGCTTGAGGCCGGCCGCCATGTCCGTGATGGACAGCGAGGAGGTGTTGGTGGCCAGCACCGCCTCCGGCGACACGTGCTCCTCGACCTCGGCGAAGACCTTCTGCTTGACGCCCAGGTCCTCGAACACGGCCTCGATGACGAAGTCGGCGTCGGCGAACGCGGCCTTGTCCAGCGAGCCGGACACCAGCGCCTTGAGGCGGTTGGCCTTGTCCTGCGACACGCGGCCCTTGCCCAGCAGCTTGTCGATCTCGCCGTGGACGTAGCCGACGCCCTTGTCCACCCGCGCCTGGTCGATGTCGGTCAGCACGACCGGCACCTCCAGCCGCCGCGCGAACAGCAGCGCCATCTGGGAGGCCATCAGGCCCGCGCCGACGATGCCGACCTTGGTGACCTTGCGGGCCAGCGACTTGTCCGGCGCGCCGGCCGGCCGCTTGGCGCGCTTCTGCACCAGGTTGAACGAGTACAGGCCCGCGCGCAGCTCGTCGCTCATCACGACGTCGGCCAGCGCCTCGGTCTCGGCCGCGTAGCCGCGGTCGAGGTCGTTCTCGCGGGCCAGCTCCAGCAGCTCCAGCGCCTTCAGGGCACCGGGCGCCGCGCCCTTGGTCTTGCCGTCGACGATCGCGCGGGCGCGGGCCACGGCCGCGTCCCAGCCCTCGCCGCGGTCGATCTCGCGACGCGCGGGCACGACCTCGCCGGTGACGACCTTCGCCAGCCACAGCAGCGACTGCTCGAGGTAGTCGGCCGACTCGAACAGCACGTCCGCGATGCCCAGGTCCAGCGCCTGCTTGGGGTTGAGCATCTTGTTCTGGTTCAGCGCGTTCTCGAAGATCACGGTGACCGCGTCGTTCGCGCCGATCAGGTTCGGCAGCAGCTGCGTGCCGCCCCAGCCCGGGAACAGGCCCAGGAACACCTCGGGCAGCGCGATGGCCGCCGCGTTGGCCGCCAGCGTCCGGTAGTGGCACGACAGCGCCAGCTCCAGGCCGCCGCCCATGACCGCGCCGTTGACGAAGGCGAAGGTCGGGACCGTCGACTCGGTGAACTTGCGGAACACGTCGTGCCCGAGCTTGCCGATGGTCAGCGCCTGCTCACGGGCCGACGCGCCTTCGACGGCGGTCAGGTCCGCGCCCACGGCGAAGATGAACGGCTTGCCGGTCACCGCGATGGCCACCGGCGACGCCGCCGCGGCCTCGTCGAAGGCGTTGCTCAGGCTCACCAGCGACTGCGGGCCGAACGTGGACGGCCGGGTGTGGTCGTGGCCGTTGTCCAGCGTGATCAGCGCGACTGGGCCGGAAAGCCCCGGCACGGCGACCAGGCGGGTCTTGGCGACCGTCACGACCTCGTCGGGAAAGAGGGCCTTGGCCTCGTCGGCGGTCAACGTGGTCACTTGGCTTCTCCGTTCCAGTGCGGGTTCTCCCAGATCACGGTCCCGCCCATGCCGATGCCGATGCACATGGTGGTGATGCCGTAGCGCACGTCCGGCCGCTCGGCGAACTGCCGGGACAGCTGGGTCATCAGGCGCACGCCCGAGGACGCCAGCGGGTGGCCGGTCGCGATCGCGCCGCCCCACTGGTTGACCCGCGGGTCGTCGTCGGCGATGCCGAAGTGGTCGAGGAAGGCGAGCACCTGCACGGCGAACGCCTCGTTGATCTCGAACAGGCCGATGTCCTCGATGGTCAGGCCCGCGCGCTTGAGGGCCTTCTCCGTCGCGGGCACCGGGCCGACGCCCATGACCTCGGGCTCGACGCCCATGAAGGAGTAGCCGACCAGGCGCATGCCGATGGGCAGGCCCAGCTCGGTGGCGGTCTCCTCGTCGGCCAGGATGCAGCCGGTGGCGCCGTCGTTCAGGCCCGCCGCGTTGCCCGCGGTGACCCGGCCGTGCGGGCGGAACGGCGTCTTGAGCTTGGCCAGGTCCTCGACCGTGGTGCCCGGGCGCGGCGGCTCGTCGGCGGTGGCCAGGCCCCAGCCGTGCTCGGCGGACCGCGTGGCGACCGGCACCAGCTCGGGGCCGATCTTGCCGTTCTTCAGCGCGTCGGCGTACTTGGCCTGCGAGGCCGCGGCGTACGCGTCGGTGCGGTCCTTGGTGATGTGCGGGTACCGGTCGTGCAGGTTCTCCGCCGTGTTGCCCATGACCAGCGCGGACGGGTCGACCAGCTTGTCGGCCAGGAACCGCGGGTTGGGGTCGACGCCCTCGCCCATCGGGTGCCGGCCCATGTGCTCGACACCGCCCGCGATGACCACGTCGTACGCGCCGAACGCGATGCCGCTGGCGGCGGTGGTGACGGCGGTCATCGCGCCCGCGCACATGCGGTCGATGGCGTAGCCGGGCACCGACTTGGGCAGGCCCGCGAGCAGCGCCGCGGTCCGGCCGATGGTCAAGCCCTGGTCACCGGTCTGGGTGGTGGCCGCGATGGCGACCTCGTCCACCCGCTCCGGCGGCAGCTGGGGGTGGCGGCGCAGCAGCTCGCGGATCACCTTGACCACCAGGTCGTCGGCACGGGTCTCCGCGAAGATTCCCTTGGGGCCGGCCTTGCCGAACGGCGTCCGCACACCGTCCACGAAGACCACGTTTCGAACGCGTGCCGGCGCTACTGGTGCGGCCACGGCGTCTCCTCTACTTGTGGTGACGTTTCATCCCGCCGATCGGGCGGGGCGCGACTCCTACCGATCGGTAACAGCAACTCTAGACCCTGTTACTCGCCGGTAACCACAGTGGTCGCCCTGTCGGGTGTGTCACAGAACGCCCGGATGATCAGGAACAGCGCGAACCCGAACGGCGACAGGATGATCGTGAAGACCAGCAGGGGTCCCATGAGCAGCGGGTGCAGGTTCAGCCGACGACCCTCCCGGTAGATCCACGCGCCGATCAGCAGGTCCCAGGCGAGCACCTGCGCCCAGAGCGCGGAGGTGCCCCACTCGGTGCTCAGGAAGGCCTTGACCCCCTCCAGGCTCGGGACGCTCATCGTCGCCCACAACTCCGGCAGGTGCCCGGCGACCAGGACCGTGTAGACGACCACCAGGGGTGCGGCGATCAGCGGCGAGGAGGCGATCCGGTGCGTCCAGCGCCACTTCGGGGCGAACACCATCAGCGCCCAGAACGGGACGGCGAGCGGGAAGGCGAGGTCGAACAGGAACTGGCTCATGCGGCCACGGGCTCCTTGGTCTCGGCGGTGCTCGGTGTCGTGCGCAGTGCCCAGGCTCCCGCGAGGGCGGTCGCGGTGACGAGGACCAGGAATGCGGTCAACGTGGCTGCGTCGGGTCGCAGCAGCGGCTCGCCGCGCAGGGCCTGCCAGGTGGTCAGGGCGGTCAGGCCGAGGTAGCTCGCGGCGGCCACCCAGATGACGCGCAGGTTGGCGCGCCGGCCGAGCAGGACGACCAGCAGCGGGAGGACGTGGAGGGCGTGGATGCCGATGAAGTGCGGAATGCGCAGGTCGCCGCCGGTCGTGCTCCAGTCGGTGACCGGCATGGAGGGTCCGCCGTCGGGCACGCCCACGCTGTGCGCGCCCGCGACGCCCTCGACGCCGCTGTCCTGCCGGGTCATCAGCATGCCCAGGCTGAGGCCGAGCAGCGAGATGCCGAGGCCGAGGCGGATCGCGAGCCCGGCGGGCCGGTTCTCGAACCGCGAGAACGCCAGGACCAGGGCCATGATCGCGTGCATGACCCAGACGACGATGATGGAGAACGTCATCGTGAGCCAGAGGGTGGTGTCGAAGTCGGTCGAGACGTTGAAGTGGCTGCGCCGGCCGCGCAGGACCTGGCCGACGATGACCACCATCTCGACCGTCAGCCCGACGGCGACCGCGGTGCCGGCCCACCGCGTGAGCCTCTTCAGGCGGGTGGCGAAGGTGAGCATCCAGGCGAGGGCGACCCCGTACAGGGCGAGGGAGATGCCGAACTTGAACGGCTTGAGCCAGATCGGGGACCCGACCAGGATGCGGTCGTCGACCACGAGGCCGATCGCGCTCACGACCGTGAGGGCGCCCATGAGCAGGGAGAAGAGCATCAGCGGCGGGTGCCACCGGAGGAAGCGGGTCATGTCGGCTCCTTATGGATAGTGGGACTCTCCACTATCGGATATCTACACTACCCATTCTGAGAGCCGTCTCAGGAATCGAGGGCGCATGCGCATCGCGGAACTGAGCCGCCGGACCGGCGTGCCCGTGCCGACGATCAAGTACTACCTGCGGGAAGGCCTGCTCCCCGCGGGCGAGCTGACCAGCCCCAACCAGGCCCGCTACGGCGACGCGCACCTGCACCGCCTGCGGTTGGTGCGGGCGCTGGTGGAGGCCGGGGGCCTGTCCATCGCGGCGGTGCGGGAGGTGCTGGGTGCGCTGGACGACCCGGAGAAGTCCCTGCACAAGGCGATGGGGACGGTCGAGCGAGCCGTGATCGGCACCAACGCCGCCCCGACCGACGAGGTGGCGCACGCCCAGGCGAGGGCGTTCGTCGAGGGGCAGGGCTGGACCTACCGCCCGGCCTCGGACGCCTTCCAGTCCCTGGTCCAGGTCATCGCGACCGCGCGGGAGTTGGGCCACGAGTCCTTCGTGGACCAGCTGGAGGGCTACGCCCGCGCTGCCCGACCCCTGGCCGAGCAGGACCTGGACTACGCGCTGAGCGGGGCCACCAAGGACGCGGCGATGGAGATCGTCGTCCTGGGCACGGTCCTCGGCGACGCGGCCTTCGCGGCCGTCCGCCGCCTGGCCCGCCGAGAATCCTCAGGCATCCGCTACGCCCGAGACCAGGCCGCCGCCGCTGCTGCCGCCGCCGCTCAAGCCGCCCACCCCGAAGCAGCCTCTGCCGAAGCAGCCACCCACCCCGAAGCAGCCCCCGCTCCTGCTCAAGCCGCCTCCGCCGAAGTCGACCCCGCCGACGCCGAACGCAACTGCTGAGCCGACCCCGCCAAAATCGAGCGCAACTGCTCGCCGGCCCACTCCGCCGGGATTGTCGGTGGCTCGTGCGATGATCGACTCGGGGGCCGGAGGCCACGCCCGCGCACGAGCCAAGCCGCGCCAGGCCAGCCCGGGCTGGGCCACGCTGCGGCCGGGCCGGGCTGGCCTGGGCCGCGCCGAGCCACGCCGCGCCGAGCCACGCCGGGCCGGGCTGCGCCGGGCCGGGCTGCGCCGGGCCGGGCCGGGCCGGGCTG
>NZ_JBBEGC010000223.1:0-6687 GCF_037401995.1 Saccharothrix sp. CCNWYY140 | reverse complement strand
GCCGGACGGGGAAAGAAACCGAGGCCCTTCCCGTGGGCGCTAGCCGCTTCGGCTCGCGCCTTCGGCGCGGAGCACCCCGCCGTTCGGTCGGAGCGCGTTCGGCGAAAAGCGGCGCGGCCAGTCTGATGGGTGGCCCAGCGGGCTTGCGGGTGCGGTTAGGCGTTGACTGGTTCTCGGGGGCGGTCCTCGCTTGAGGGCTGGGTGGTGAGGGCGGTGCCTTCCACGTCCAACTCCGGTAGCCAGCGGAGCCACTTGGGAAGCCACCACGCGCTCTTACCCAGCAACGCCAGCGCCGCCGGCACCACGATCATCCGGATCACGAACGCGTCCACCAAGATTCCGATCGCCAGGGCAAACGAGATCGACTTGATCGTCGCCTCCCCCGAAGGCACGAACCCGGCGAACACCGAGAACATGATCAGCGCCGCCGCAACCACCACAGGTGCCGCCTGGCGGAAACCCGTCGTAATAGCCTCGCGCGGATCGGCCCCCCGATGATGAGCCTCGTGCATCCTCGACACCAGGAACACCTGGTAGTCCATCGCCAAGCCGAACAGGATGCCGATCACGATGATCGGCGTCAGGCTGATCAAAGGCCCAGTCGTGTCCAGGTTGACCGCGTCGGCCAGCCAGCCCCACTGGAAGACAGCGACCGTCGCACCCAACGACGTGCCCACAGTGAGCAGGAAGCCCAGCACGCCCACCAAGGGCACCAAGAGCGACCGGAAAACCAACACCAGCAACACCAGGGCCAAACCCACGACAACCGCCAAGTACACCGGCAACGCCCGGTCCAAGGTCGTTGCCACGTCCACGCTGACCGCCGTCTGGCCGGTCACGTAGGCAGTCGTGCCATCCAAATTGGACAGTTTGGCGCGGAGGTCGGCGACCAACTGTTCCGTCGCCTCGCTCGTCGGGCCGGACTTCGGGATCACGGCCAACTGCGCGGCACTGCGGTCGGCATTCGCCTTGGGCTCGGCGGCGAAGGCCACATCGTCCAAAGCCTCGATCTCGGGCTTCAGCCTGGTCGCCGTGGCCTGGGCGTCTCCGCCCTCGAACAGGACCACCAACGGACCGTTGAAGCCCTCGCCGAAGCCGTCCGCCAGGATCCGCTCCGCCCTCGCCTGGGTGCTGTCGGCAGCAGGAATCGGAACCAGAGTGGTCTGCATGGAGGACAGCGGGAGGGCGATCGTGCCCAACGCGACGACGGTCAACAGGAGCGCGGGCACGCGGTAGCGGGTGACCGTGTGGACCCAAGTCCGGTAGAAGCCGCGTTCGCGGACCTCGACGGCAGGTTCGGTGCGCTGTTTGCGCGGAAGGGCGCGGCGGCCGATGTAGCTCAGGACAGCGGGCACCAGGGTGATGGCGATCAGGACGGCCACGACGATGGTCGCGGCGGCGGCGATGCCCATTTGGGTCAAGAACGGGATGCCCGCCACGGCCAAGCCTGCCAAGGCGATGACGACGGTCAGGCCGGCGGTGACGACAGCCGAACCGGCAGTGCCCACTGCGACGCCGATGGCTTCGCCTACGTCCGCGCCGCGCCGCAACTCCTGCCGGTACCGGTTGATGATGAACAACGCGTAGTCGATGCCGACCGCCAAGCCCAGCATGGTCGCCAGGACGGGAGTCGTGGACTGCAAGTCCAGGAAACCGGTGCTGATGGTGACGCCCAGCGCACCGATGCCCACTCCGACAGCAGCGGTCAGCAGGTTCATGCCGGCCATGACCAGCGAGCCGTAAGTGATGGCGAGGATCAGCAGTGCCACCACGACGCCGATGCCCTCGACCACGCCGCCCACGTGCGGCGGTGCCTGCACGGCCTCGCCGGTCACCTCGACGGTCAGGCCGGTCGTGCGGGCTTCGGCGGCGGCGTTGAGCAGCGCGGTGCGCTGTTCTTCCGTTACCTCACCGGGATTTCCCTCGAACGTGACCGTGCTGTAGGCGACGTTCACGTCCTTGTTCACCGCCGGTGCGGCGGGGTCGAGGGGGTTCGCTGCGCTGGTCACGCCGGGCAGGGCGTCCAGCTTGGCGACCAAGCCGGCCAACGCCTGCGCCTGGTCGGGTTCGACGAACTTCTTGCCCTCCGGGGCCTTCACCACCACGCGGGCGGTCGCGCCGCCTTCGGTGCCGAACTGCTGCTTGATCTTGTCCAGCGCGGTCGTGGACTCCTGGCCGGGGATGGAGAAGGCGTTGGACGTCTCGCCGGCGAGCGTGGTGGCGCCCAAGGCGGTGCCCACGAGGACGAGCAGCCACAGGAGGACCACGACCAGGCGGCGCCGGTGCGCGCCGAAGCCGAGTCGGTACAGCAGTCTTGCCATCGGTCAGGCCTCCAGGGGTGCGCGGTGTCCGAGCGCGTCGAAGCAGGTCGAGAGGATGTGCGGGCGCCAAGTGGTCTTCTGGTCGGCGCCGTTGGCCAGGAGGGTGAGCACGGCCAGCGACGTGAGCGCGCCGATCACGCGGATGGCGCGTTCGGGGTCGACGGGTTCGCGCTCGACGCCGAAGGCCTCGTGCACGATGACCTCGCCGAGGCCGCCCTCGGGCAGCGGTTCCCCGCCGTTGATCGCGGTGAGGGCCAGGGCCACCAGCCCCGGCCGGTCCAGGGCGACGTCGATCAGCAGCTCCAGGCTGCGCCGGTCGCGGTCCGGTCCCGGCGGCAGCGGCGCGACGGCGTCGGCGACCTTGCGCTCCAGGTCGCGGCACGACGCCTGGACCGCCTCGTGCAGCGCTTCCTTGCTCGGGAAGTGGTGCAGCAGGCCCGCTTTGGACAGCCCCACGGCCTCGGCGAGCTCGCGCAACGACGTGTGCTCGAACCCATGCCGGGCGAACAGGCCCGCCGCGCGGTCGATGATCCTGTCGTCGGCCTCCTGCCGAAAACGACTCATGTCCTCGACGGTACGTACCGACCGACCGATCCGGTAGGTAAACCGACCGGATCGGTCTGTGACGCTCACCGCACGGCGACGACGAGCTTCCCGGTGGTGTGCCTGCGGACGAAGTCGACGCACGCCTGTGGGGCCTGGTCCAGGGAGTACCGGCGGCCGATCGTGGCCTTCAGCGCACCCGCGCGGACCGAGTCGACGACCCCGGCCATGCCCCCGGTCCGGCCGTCGAGGTCGAGCACGAACCGCACGTCCACGTCCACGGTCGGACGCGGGTCGGGCGTGATGGTCAGCAACCGACCTCCGGGCCGCACCGCGCGTGCCAGGCCGTCCAGGTCGTCTCCGGGCAGGACGAGGTTCAGGGCGAGGTCGACGTCCGGGTACTCGCCGTAGGCCACGGTCCGGTGCGCGCCCAGGTCGCGGAGCAGGTCGGCGTCCGCCGCGGTGGCGGTGGCGACGACCTTCGCGCCCGCGTGGGCGAACAGCGGGACCACGGCGGTGCCGACACCTCCGGTCGCACCCACCACCAGAACCGTGTCACCGGGCCGGATCCGCGCTTCGGCCAGCAGCGCCCGCGCGGTCAGCCCGGTGGTGGCGAGCGCGGCAGCGTCCTCTGTGGACAGTTGGGGTGGGCGGTGGGTCAGCAGTGGCGTGTCGGCCTCGAACACCGCGTACTCCGCCAGGGAACCGGTGCTCAACGACGGGCGGGTCGGGCCGACAAGCGCTTTCAGCGCGCGGGGCACGGCCTGGCCGAAGATCTCGTCGCCGGGCCGGTAGGCGGTCACCCCGGGACCGACCTCGGCGACCGTGCCGGCGAAGTCGTTGCCCGGCACGTGCGGGAAGTCGAGCGGGAACGCGTCCCGGTAGTCGCCGCTGGGCAGGCGGACGTCCCCGGGGTTGATCGACGCGGCGGCGATGCGGACCAGGAGTTGCCCCGGCCCGGGATGCGGCACCGGCACGTCCCCGACGGTGAAGTTCTCCGGCGGGCCGTACCCGGTGACGACTACTGCCTTCATGGCACTCCTAAACGGACCGAGTGGTCAAGTTACGGCCGGACGCTAACCGCAAACGGACCGGGCGGTCAACTTGTTAGGGTGACGAGGTGACCCGACCACCCCGCGCCGACGCCGTGCGCAACCGGGCGCTGCTGCTGGACGCGGCGGCGGCGGAGTTCGCCGAGCGGGGGTTCGAGGCGTCGGTCGCGGACATCGCGCGCCGGGCGGGCGTCGGGAAGGGGACCGTCTTCCGGCACTTCCCCACCAAGGACGACCTGCTCGCGGCGATCATCCTGGACCGCATCTCCCGGCTGACCGCGACGGGCGAGGAGTTGACCACCGCCCCCGACCCCGGCGCCGCGCTGCTGGAGTTCCTGACCACCGCCGCGCGCGAGCGGCAGCAGCTCGACCTGTCATTCCTCCAGGCCCACGGCAGGGCCGAGGTGACCTCGGCGCGCGAGAACCTGTTCCGGGTGATCGACGCCCTGGTCGACCGAGCGCGCGAGCACGGCGTGCTGCGCGAAGACGTGACCGGCACGGACGTGGTCCTGCTGATGTGCGCGCCCAACGACGTCGTGCGCTACCTCCCCGACGCCCCACCGGACCTGTGGCAGCGCTACCTGGCGATCATCTTCGACGGCCTGCGACCGGAGGGCGCGCACCCGCTCCCCCAGCCGCCGCCGGGTCACGCCACGCCGGCCACCAGGTAGCGCAGCGCGGCCAGCGACCGGGTCAGGTCGACCTTGTCCGGCGCCACCAGCCACTGCTGGTGGATGCCGATGCCCGCCCCGATCAGCGCCACGGCCAGCGCGTCCGCCGACAGCCCCTCGGGCAGCGGGAACCGGGACAGCAGCTGCCGGCAGTGCTCGCGCAGGGTCTCGTGGATCGCCGCGTACCGACCGCGGATGGGCGAGTCGGGTTCGAGCGCCTCGACCAGCAGCGTGACGAACAGCTTGGTCGTCGGCCGTGCGAACAGGGCTTCGAGGCCCGCCACCAGCAGGTCGAGGTCGGGTTCGGCGGGCAGGCCGGTGCGCAGGACCTCCACCGACCGCTCCAACACGGCCAGCAGCAACCCTTCCTTGCTGCCGAAGTGCCACGGGATCGACCCGCGGCTGATGCCGGACCGCTCGGCGACGTCGGCGAACGTCGTCTGCCGGTAGCCCTTCTCGGCGAACAGCTCCGCCGCCGCGCCCAGGATCAGCTCCCGGCTCTCCCCGCTGGTCTGCTCACGCCGTGTTGTCACGACACCTCCTCCTGTGCTAGCCATAATAGCCTATGCTGGCCAACATAGGAGACCGGGCATGAGGGGTGCAGGCATGAAACTTGCTGATAGCGCGCACACGGAGCTGCCGTGGCGGATCCACGAGCTGACCCCGGACTTCCGGGTCGAGGACGTGTGGGCGTTGCCCACGCCCGGCGGCCCGGACGACTTCGGGAAGTTGGTCCGGCAGATGTCCGAGGGCGAGGGTCGGTTCTCCGGGGTGACCCGGGCCTTGTTCACCCTGCGGTGGAAGCTGGGTCGGTTGCTGGGCTGGGACCGGGAGGACCAGGGCCTGGGTGGACGGGTGCAGACCCTGCGCGACCGATTGCCCGCCGACTTGCTGGCCGCACCTCGCCCGGGGCTGCGAGCGGTGCCGTTGCGCACGGTGTACCTGGCCGGTGACGAGTGGGCGGCTGAGCTGGCCAACCGGACCGTGCACACGGTCATGCACATCAGCTGGGTCCCGGACGGGTCTGGCGGTCATCGGGGCCAGATGGCTGTGCTGGTCAAACCCAACGGGCGCTTCGGCCGTGCCTACATGGCCGCGATCCGGCCCTTGCGCCACCACATCGTCGACCCCGCGCTGATCCGGATGATCGGGCGCGGCTGGCAGCAGAGGAGCATGGCGTGACATGACGATCGGGAGTCCCGGCCGCGTGGGATCCACCGGTCGGTGTCGGCTCAGAGCCGCTGGGCCAGTGCCAGTTCGGTCATGAACCGTTTGGTGATCCGGCCGCCGTATTGGCTGATCAGGGTGGTGAGGCAGGCGAACAGGGCGGCGCGGCGGTCGGGTGGCAGGGCTCGGTGGCCGGAGTAGGTCATCAGGAGGTCGAGGTACTGGGGCGCGGTGTAGGCGCGGTCCCATTCGCAGCGGTGGAACTCGACCGGGCCGAACCGAGCGGTGAAGTCGGTTGTGTCCTTGGGGATCTCGGCGGCCGGGGTCAGGCGCAGTCCCGGTGGGGTGCTCGGGTCGAACCGCTCGTAGCAGGCTTGGGCGTTGGCGAAGAACTCGTCGTACCGGGTGTCGCCGGCGACGTGGTGGGTGGAGATGAGGGCCAGGGTGCCGCCAGGGCGCAGTGCGGCGGCGGCCTTGGCGGTTCGGGTCGCCGGGTTGAGCCAGTGGAAGGCGGTGGCGGCCAGCACCAGGTCGAATGGCTCGGCGGGCAGGGGCCAGGTCTCGAACTCGCCCACCACGACCTTCACGTCCGGGAACCGTGTCAGGTTGCGCCGCGCTACGGCTGCCATTGCGGGGCTGAGGTCGAGGGCGGTGACCTGGTGGCCGCGCTGGGCCAGGGGGACGGTGGCTTTGCCGGTGCCGCAGCCGATCTCCAGGGTTCGGCCGGTGGGCAGGCGGTCGAAGAGGGGGTCCGGGTAGCCGGGGCGGTGGCGGTCGTAGTGCTCGGCGTCTTCGCCGAAGATCGTCCGCAGGTCGGTCACGGGAACGAGCCTAGACGCGCCCCGACTCCGCTTTCCGCGCGCAGCGCGCACTTCGCGCGCGGAGCGCGCGGTAGGTGTTACCTACAAGTGGAGGGCCTCGGTTCCCCCACCG
>NZ_JBBEGC010000222.1:0-6689 GCF_037401995.1 Saccharothrix sp. CCNWYY140 | reverse complement strand
TTCGGGCAGGCCATACGGGGATGACACAAGCAAGAAGCCCAGGCAGAGGTGTGCCGCGCGGCAGCTTCGTGAAAAGCGTGGCGTGCGGTGAAGTGGTGGTGGGCGGGAGTCGCGGGAGGGGTCTGGGATCGAGTCGCGGGCGTTCCGTTAATCCGGTCGGACTACGCTGGAACCTCCGCTGAGCAGTGCTGTTCTGGGAGGTTCGATGCCGGTCCCCGGCCCTGGTTACTCGATCACCGTTCGTCTGGAGGCGCCGCCGTCGGCTAGTGCGGCGGGGGACTTGACCTCGGCTGTCGGGCGGGCCGGTGGGGTCATCACCGCGTTCGACGTCGTCGAGTCGCACACCGACCGCGTGATCATCGACCTCACCTGCAACGCGTTGTCGGCCAACCACGCCAAGGACATCACCGACACCCTCGAGCTCCTGCCGGGGATCGTGGTGCGCAAGGTGTCCGACCGCACCTTCCTGGTGCACCTCGGCGGCAAGATCGAGATCGCGTCCAAGGTGCCGCTGCGCAACCGTGACGACCTCTCCCGCGCGTACACACCGGGTGTGGCCCGGGTCTGCCAGGCGATCGCCGAGAACCCCGACGACGCCCGTCGCCTGACCATCAAGCGCAACACGGTCGCCGTGGTCACCGACGGGTCCGCCGTGTTGGGCCTGGGCAACCTCGGGCCGGCTGCCGCGTTGCCGGTGATGGAGGGCAAGGCGGCGCTGTTCAAGAAGTTCGCCGGGGTGGACGCGTGGCCGGTGTGCCTGGACACGCAGGACACCGAGGAGATCATCCGGGCCGTCGAGCTGATCGCCCCCGTCTACGGCGGCATCAACCTGGAGGACATCGCCGCGCCGCGCTGCTTCGAGATCGAGGCGCGGTTGCGGGAGAAGCTGGACATCCCGGTGTTCCACGACGACCAGCACGGGACTGCCATCGTTGTCGTCGGGGCGTTGCGCAACGCGTTGCGGGTCGTGGGCAAGAAGCTCGCCGACTGCAAGGTCGTGGTGTGCGGCGTGGGCGCGGCCGGGTCCGCGATCATCCGCCTGCTGCTCAAGCAGGGTCCCGGGGACATCGTCGCGGTCGACGTGGACGGGATCGTGCACCGCGACCGGCCGGGTCTGGACGAGAACCTGAAGTCCATCGCGGCCGTCACCAACAAGGACAACACGTCCGGCCGCCTGCACGACGCGCTGGTGGGTGCGGACGTGTTCATCGGGGTGTCCGCGCCGAACCTGTTCGGGGCCGAGCAGGTCGCCACCATGAACTCCGACGCGATCGTGTTCGCGCTGGCCAACCCGGACCCGGAGATCGACCCGATGGAGGCGCAGAAGCACGCCGCCGTGGTCGCCACCGGTCGGAGCGACTTCCCCAACCAGATCAACAACGTGCTGGCGTTCCCCGGTGTCTTCCGGGGGCTGCTGGACGCGCACGCCCGGACCATCACCGACGCGATGCTGCTGGCCGCCGCGACCGCCATCGCGGACGTGGTCGACGGGGAGAAGCTCAACGCCTCCTTCATCGTGCCGAGCGTGTTCGACACGTCCGTGGCGCCCGCCGTCGCCGAAGCCGTCCGGAAGGCGGCCGTCGAGCAGGCTTAGCATCGGCCGTATGAGCAAGCAGTTCACCCACCTCGACCCCAGCGGCGCCGCGCACATGGTGGACGTCTCCGGCAAGGAGCCGACCACCCGCACGGCCGTCGCGTCCGGCGTCCTGCGCACGACCGACGAGGTGGTGGCGCTGCTGGGCGGCGACGCCCTGCCCAAGGGCGACGCGCTGGCCACGGCGCGGATCGCGGGCATCATGGCGGCCAAGCGCACGTGGGAGCTGGTGCCGCTGTGCCACCCGATCGCGCTGTCCAAGGTGTCCGTGGACCTGGAGCTGGGCGACGCGGCCGTGCACATCCGGGCGACCGTGCGCACCACCGACCGGACCGGCGTGGAGATGGAGGCCCTGACGGCGGTGTCCGTCGCCGGGTTGGCGCTGCACGACATGGTCAAGTCGGTGGACCCGGCGGCGACGCTGGACGGGGTGCGGGTGGAGCGCAAGGAAGGCGGCAAGACCGGTCTGTGGGAGCGCCCGTGAGGACCGCTCGGGTGGTCACGGCGTCGAACCGGGCTTCGGCGGGCGTCTACGAGGACCGGGGCGGGCCGATCATCGTCTCGTGGCTGCGCGAGCGCGGGTTCGAGACGCCGGACGCGGTCGTGGTGCCGGACGGGGAGCCCGTCGCCGAGGCGTTGCGCGAGGCGGTGGCTGCCGGGGTGTCGGTGGTGGTGACCACCGGCGGCACGGGCATCAGCCCCACGGACCGGACGCCGGAGGCCACCCGGTCGGTGCTGGACTTCGAGGTGCCCGGTGTGGCGGACGCGGTCCGCATGTCAGGCTGGCCCCGCGTGCCCACGGCCGTGCTGTCGCGCGGGGTCGCCGGGGTGGCCGGGCGGACGTTCGTGGTCAACCTGCCGGGCTCGACCGGCGGGGTGCGCGACGGGTTGGACGTGCTCGGCACGCTGCTGGAGCACGCGGTGGACCAGGTGGCCGGAGGTGACCACGCATGACCGAGGTGCTGCGGGCGACCGTCAGCGACCAGCCGCTGTCGGTGGAGGAGCACGCCAAGCTGGTGGAGAACGCGGGCGCGGGCGCGGTGGTGACGTTCTCCGGCGTCGTGCGCGACCACGACCACGGGCGGACCGTGCGGGAGCTGGAGTACGTGGGGCACCCGACCGCCGGGGACGTGGTGGCCGAGGTCGTCGCCGACGTGGTGGCGAAGTTCACCGGGGTGCGCGCGGTGGCCGTGTCGCACCGGGTGGGCGAGCTGCGGATCGGGGACGTGGCGCTGGCGTGCGCGGTGTCCGCGGAGCACCGGGGCGAGGCGTTCGCGGTGTGCTCCGAGCTGGTCGACGAGGTGAAGCGGCGGCTGCCGGTGTGGAAGCGGCAGGTGTTCGCCGACGGCACCGACGAGTGGGTCAACTGCCCCTGAGCAGCACGAAAAGGGGCGTTGTGCTCGTGCACAACGCCCCTTTCGCACGCCTGGGGCGGGTTTACGGGTCGAGCTCCCGAGCGACCGCGCGGACCACGTCGGCGATCAGCTTGGTGTTCTTGCGCTCGGGGTAGCGCCCCCGCCGCAGCTCGGGCTGGACCTTCAGCTCCAGCAGCTTGATCATGTCCTCGATCAGGCCGTGCAGCTCCTCCGCGGGGCGGCGCCGGGCCTCGGCCACCGAGGGCGTCGGGTCGATCAGGCGCACCGACAGGGCCTGGGGGCCACGCCGGCCCTCCGCCATGCCGAACTCGATGCGCTGCCCAGCTTTGAGGCCCTCGACGCCCGGGGGCAGCGCGGACTTCCGCACGTACACGTCCTCGCCCCCGTCTTGGGTGACGAAGCCGAAGCCCTTTTCCGAGTCGTACCACTTGACCTTGCCGGTCGGCACCGCGCTCACCAATCCTTGATCAACCACACGACGAACGCGCCCCGGGCGTCCCGAGGCGCGTCCCACCAGACTATCCAGAACACCGCCGCCGGGGCACCTCCGAAAGCGCGACTAGGCTCACCGGCATGACGACCTCGAAGCTGATGCCGGCGGCGGTGGCGCTGTTCGCGCTGGGTGTCGCGGCGATCGTCGCGATGTTCGTCGCGGGCGAACCCGGCCTGCCCGCCTGGGTGTTCGCGGCGGGCTGGCTGCTCGCGCCCGCCGGCCTCGCGCTGGGCGTGTTCAGCGCGGTGCGGGGCTCGCGTTCCCGAGGCTGACGGCGTTGCTCCGCAGCCACGCGGGGAACTCCGTCAACGACCCGAGCACGACGTCCGCGCCCTCGGCCTCCAGCTCCCGCCGCGAGCACGGCCCGCTGACCACGCCGACCGCCGTCGCGCCCGCGGCCTTGGCTCCCCGGATGTCGCCGACGTGGTCGCCCACGTAGACCGCGGCCCCGTGCTGCTTGAGCGCTTCGGCCTTGCCGGTCGACCACAGCTCGCCGAACAGGTGGTCCACCTCCCAGCCCAGGGCGGCCAGGTGCAGCGCGGCGTTGGCCCGGTACTTGCCGGTCACGACGACCGTCGTGCCGCCCAGCTCCTTGACCGTCGCAAGCGCTTGCGCGGCACCCGGGAGCGCGACCGTGGCGGGGATGACGATCTCCGGGTAGAGCGCGCGGAAGCGGGCCACCAGGCCCGGGATCTCCTCCTCGGGCACGCCGAAGTCGCGGTAGATCATGTCCAGCGGCGGACCGAGGTTGGCCGCGAAGTGCTCGCCGTCCAGCGCGTGCCCGGACTCGACGCCGACCGCGTTCATGACCGCCGCCATGCCGGGACGTGGGTCGATCAGCGTCATGTCGAGGTCGAATCCCACAGTCAACGCCACGGGGAAAACTCTACGGTCTTTACAAAAGGCGACTCTGTGTAAAGCTGTGGTGCGTGACCGACCTCACCCGGTCGCTGCTGGACGCGGCGGCGGCCCTGCTCGCGGTGCACGGATCGCGCGGCCTGCGCATGGTGGACGTGGCCACGCGGGCGGCGGTGAGCAGGCAGACCGTCTACAACGCGTTCGGCAACAAGGAGACGCTGGTCCGAGCCGTGGCGCTGGACAAGACCGCCCAGTTCCTGGCCGGCGTGCAGGAACGCCTCGCCGCCGACCCCGACCCGTTGCGCGGCCTGCACACGGCCATGTCCTTCGTCTTCGACGAGGCGGTCCGCGACCCCTTGACCCACTCGGTGTTCAGCGGCGCGAACGCCGAGGACATGCTCCCGTTCGTCACCACCAGGGGCCACGAGATCCTGAGCGCGGCGGCGGAGGTCTTCGCGGCCCACGCCACCACCCACTGGCCACACCTGCCCGCCGAACGCCGCGCCCTGATCGGCGAGACCACGGTCCGCCTGACGATCAGCCACCTGATGACCCCGGCCGGCGACGCGGCCACGGCCGTCGTGGCGGTGACCCGCGCCCTGCTGGCCTGATCGGGCAGGATGGACGGTGTGCGGATCATCCTGAACCTGATCTGGCTCGTGCTCAGCGGCTTCTGGCTGGCCATCGGGTACGTGCTGACCGGGATCGTGTGCTGCGTCCTGATCATCACCATCCCGTGGGGGCTGGCGGCGTTCCGGATCGCCAACTACGCGCTGTGGCCGTTCGGGCGGCAGGTGGTGGACCGGTCCGACGCGGGCGCGCCCTCGCTGATCGGCAACGTCATCTGGATCGTCGTCGCCGGCATCTGGCTGGCCATCGGGCACGTCGTCACCGGGGTGCTCCTGTGCGTGACGATCATCGGCATCCCGCTGGGCGTCGCGAACTTCAAGATGGTCCCCGTGTCCCTGATGCCGCTGGGCAAGGTCATCGTCCCGGCGCCGTAGGGGCCTCCAGACGGACCACCAGGCACGGTCCGCCGCTGTAGAGGCCCGCGTCGACGGCCAGCACCCGGTCGTCGGCGTAGCGCAGGGGGCCGTCGATCTCCTCCGGCGACACCCCGAGCTGGTCCGCGATGACGCTGTGCCCGTGCACGACCTCGCGCCCGCCCAGCACCTCCAGCAGCTCAGCGGCCACGTCACCGCCCTCGGGGCCGCGGAACGCGTAGCGGGTGGTCATCTTCCGCCAGCACTCCCACCACGCCTCCAGGTCGGCGCCTTCCAGAACGTCACGCACGGCCGCGTTGACCGCCTCGATCGAGGTGCCCCAGTCGAGGTAGGCCAGCGTGTCGGAGTGCATCAGCAGGTGCTCGTCGACCAGCCGCAGCACGGGCCTGCTGGTCAGCCACGAGATGTGGCGGTCGGTCAGCCGGTCCTGGTCACTGCGCAGCCCGCCGTTGAGCAGCCAACTTCGCGCGAAGCTGCGCGGGGTGGGCGCGTTGGGCACGTGGGTGTCACCGAACCGGTGCATCCCCAGCAGCAGGATCTCGTGGTTGCCGATCAGCGCGTCAACTCGACCCTCGGACTGCTCGGCGAGCTTCATCACGAACTCGATGACCCCGATGCCGTCCGGCCCGCGATCGACGAAGTCCCCGAGGAACCACAACTCCGCGTCGCCACCGATCCAGTCGCCCTCGGCGTCCACGAGCTGCTGCGCGTGCAGGGCGCGGCTGAGTTCGGCGAGGTGCCCGTGCACGTCGCCCACGACGAAGAGCGGTCTGTCCACCCTGCGACGATATGCGACGTTCCGCCGAGGGGCGTAGGAGTGGATCACCGCACCCCCGGATGCGGACCACCCACTGGTCCGTGCGGCCTCCCCCAGCGGGGTGAAGTCGACGCATTCCGCGTGACGAGAACCAGCCGTGGGCAATCTCACCGGCATGAAAGAGCACCTGGAACGGGTCGCGGTGGTCCTGAACGAGGTCATGGCGGAAACCGCCGCGACCGGCACCCTGACCCCTTGGCAACACGTCGACTGGCTACGCCTGCACGCCGACCTGCTGGACAGGCTGGGCGCGGCGGCCGGGGGGAACAGCGAGGTGTCCGGCCGGGGCGAACTGGTACGAGACCGAGCCGAACGCCTCGCAGACCAACTCAACCGCCTCCCGTGCGCGACGGACGGCAGCCCTTTCGGACACTTGGCCACCACCGTCGACCTGCGCCTGGTAACCAGCGAGCCCGACGACTAACCACCCCAGACAGCCGCCACCCACCAGCCCCGCGCGCAGCGCGTGCTCTTCGGCGAAGCCGGCAAGCGGCAGTCCACCGAGGAGGACACAACTCAACTTGGGCTTCTTGCTTGTGTCATCCCC
>NZ_JBBEGC010000221.1:0-6738 GCF_037401995.1 Saccharothrix sp. CCNWYY140 | reverse complement strand
CCCGGTGCAGCCGAATTTTTTGTGAGGAACGAGCAAAAAATTTAGCGGCACCGGGGAAATCTGTGGTTGGCTTTGCCGGGCCATGCGGTGGGGGAACCGACGCCCTTCACCCCCCATCGGTGGTTCGCCCGCCGGCAGGCGCTTTTAATCTTGAGAGCGCGAAGCGCGACAGCTCAAGAGCGCGCAGCGCGTCCGCTCAAGAGCGCGCAGCGCGTCCGCTCAAGAGCGCGCAGCGCGTCCAAAGAAAGCGCAGCGCCCCAAAAACCTCAAGAAAGCTTGGAGATCTGAGCGGCGACCTCGACAGGAGCCTCCAAAGGCAGCATGTGCCCGGCATCCTCGACAACCACCGACTCACCCCCCACCGCCTCCGCCAAAGCCCGCGCGTTGTACTCGCCCACCAACCGGTCCTCATCCCCGACCACGGCGATCACCGGCTTCTCCGCCGCCACCGTCAACGCGGCCTCGCGGTCGTACCGGTCCACCGCCGGCCGGAACAAGGCGATTGTGTCCGGCCAGTGCGCCCACACCATGTCCGCGGTCAGCTCGACGTCCTCGGGCCGGGGCTGATCACCGAACAGCCACCACCGCAGGCCCGCCGTCTTGGCCGGCTCGATGCGCTCCCGCACCGCCCGCACGATGGGCCCGAACGCCCGTTCCAGCTCGCGCACTAGCTTCCCCAGCGCCTTGGGCCACGCCAACGACGTCTCCGACATCCCGCTGGCCGCCGTCGACACGAACACCAGACCGGCCACGCGCTGCCGGTACAGCCTCGGCCGCCGCTCGGCCAGCGCCATCGCCGCCATGCCGCCCATCGAGTGCCCCGCCACCACGACCTGACCGGTGGGCACCAGCCGCTCGATCAGCTCGCCCAGGTCGTCGCCGAGCTGCTCGATGGTCGCGGTCTCGCGGGTGGCCGGGGTGGACTCGCCGTGGCCGCGGTGGTCGTAGGCGATGACCGCCACGGACTCGGGCAGCTCGCGGATCACCCGGTGCCAGGTGCGGTGGTCCAACGCGTAGCCGTGCGCGAGCACCACGGTCACCTCGGCGTCGGGCGTGCCGCTGCGCACCAGGTTCAGCTCCGCGCCGTCCTCCAGCCGCAACCGCTCGGTCGCCATACCGCCGTCCTTTCCGTCGTCGGACCTCACCGGGTCCAACGACGAGCCGAACGGAACGTCACGGTCGGGCGAGAGCGAAGGTCCCCGTCCGGTAGGTCCAAAGACCCCATTCCGGTGCAACCGCTAACGGACCGTGAGCACTACTCGAAACACCAACCAACAGACGCTCACAGTCTCACCCGTTCGGCGTAGAACTCGTCCTCGACCGGAACCCGGTGCACCCATGATCCCCACCTCACGGCGAGGACTGGTCGTCGTCGCGGCCTTGGCGCTGATCACCACGCCGACCGCGAACGCCACGACCTTCAGCACTCCCGCCGCCACCTACACGGCTGGCGGCACCAGCGCGCAAGGCCTCTACTACGCCAAGTCCGGGAGCACCCTCACCCTCACCGTCAAAACCGACGAGCGGGCACGCTGTGTGCAGGTCACCGGCCTACCCACGCAAACCTCGACCGCCCCCCGAACCACCTGGACCTTCACCCACCCGACCGCGTCCGGCGCGGACGGCGTGCGCACCGCCACCGTCACCATCGGCGAGAACTCCAACCCCAACGGCGTCTGCACCACCCGCACCGCCACCACCGGCGTGTCCTACGTGCTGGACAACACCGGCCCCACGGCCACCGCGTCCCTCGCACCCGCCCCGAACGCCGCCGGGTGGAACAAGGACAGCGTCGCCGTCACCTGGACCGCCGACGACGCCGGGGGAGTGGGCGGCGGCACGGTCACCCCGCCGTCGACCGTCACCGCCGACACCGCGGGCACCACGGTCACCGGCACCGCCACCGATGCCCTGGGCAACACCGGCCCGACCGCGTCCGTGGTGGTCCGCCGCGACACCGGCGCGCCTGCGATCAGTTCCGCGACCACCCCGGCCGCCAACGGTCACGGCTGGCGCAACGCCCCGGTCACCGTCACGTTCACGTGCGCGGACCCGTTGTCCCACATCGCCTCCTGCCGCGCCGACGGCAGCACCTCCGCCGCGCGGACCCTCACCGGCGAGGGCGCGGACCAGTCCGTGTCCGGCACCGCAACCGACAACGCGGGCAACACCCAGTCCACAGTGGCGGGCGACATCGACATCGACTTCACGTCGCCCACGGTGTCCGCCGCGACCCCCTACACCGGGGGCACGTGGACCAACCAGCCCATCACCGTCACGTTCACCTGCGCCGACGCACTGTCCGGTGTGGACACCTGCACCGCCCCGGTCACCCTGTCCGGCGAGGGTGCCGACCAGTCCGCCACCGGCACCGCCACGGACAAGGCGGGCAACACAGGCACCACCACCTTCGGCGACGTCGACATCGACCGCACCGCGCCGGTCACCACCGCCACCGCGCCCGCCGCGTGGACCAACACCGACGTCGCCGTGCAGTTGACCGCCCTGGACGCCCTGTCCGGCGTGCGCGAGACCCGCTACAGCGTCGACGGCGGCCCCGAGCAGACCGGCACCAGCGTGCCGTTCACGACCGAGGGCAGCCACACCCTGACCTACCTCAGCACCGACCACGCGGGCAACGCCGAGACCCCGCGCACGGTCACCGTCGACATCGACAAGACCCCGCCCGGCATCACCCACCACCTGTTCCCCGCCCCCAACGCCCACGGCTGGCTCTCCGGCCCGGTCCTCGTGACGTTCCACTGCACCGACTCCGGCTCGGGCGTCACGAGCTGCGGCCCCGACCGCACGATCAGCGACGAGGGCGCGAACCAGGCTGCCGACGGCACCGCCACCGACCGCGCCGGCAACACCGCCACCGACCCGGTCCGCGTCAACATCGACCTCACCGCGCCGACCATCACGGCCGCCCCGGCCACCAGCCCGAACTCCCACGGCTGGTACCGCGAGGACGTCACCGTCGCCTACACCTGCGCCGACGCGCTGTCCGGCGTGGACACCTGCCCCGCGCCGACCGTCCTCACCGAGGGCACCGACACCGCGTCCGGCACGGCCACCGACGCCGCCGGCAACACCGCGACCGCCACCCTCACCGGCATCAACGTCGACAAGACCGGCCCCACCCTCACCGGCGCCCCGTCCACCACCGACTGGACCACCGACGACGTCACCGTCACCTGGACCTGCACCGACGCCGGCTCCGGCGTCCAGGACACCCCCGCCCCCAGCACCGTGACGGGCGAAGGCGCGGCCCTGGCCGCCACCGCCTCCTGCACCGACAACGCGGGCAACACCACCACCGTCACCGTCGCCGGCCTCCGCATCGACCGCGCGGCGCCCGCCACGCAGGCCGAGGCCATCCCCGCCGGTTGGCACGCCGACCGGGTGGACATCACGCTCACCGCCACCGACGCGCTGTCCGGGATCGCCCAGACCCAGTACCGCGTGGACGACGGCCCCGCCCAGCCCTACACCGGCACGTTCGCCTTCACGACCGGGGGCAAGCACACCATCGCCTACTGGAGCACCGACGCGGCCGGCAACACCGAGGACCCGCACGCGCTCGCGGTGTGGATCGACGACGCCGACCCGACCGTGACCGCCGACCACGTGCCCGCCAACGCCCACGGCTGGCACAACACCCCGCTCACCGTGTCCTTCACCTGCGACGACACTCAGTCCGGCATCGCGAGCTGCGCCGACCCGGTCGAGCTGGGCGAGGGCGCGGACCAGTCCGCCACCGGCTACGCGACCGACGGCGTCGGCAAGACCGCCACCACCACGGTGACCGGCCTCAACGTCGACCTGACCCCGCCCACGCTGACCCCGTCGCCCACCGCCGGCTGGCACCGCGCCGACGTGACCGTGCAGTGGACCGCCACCGACGCCTTGTCCGGTGTCGACACCGCGCCCGCCGACAGCGTCATCACCGGCGAGGGCCGCTCCCTGGGCGCGGGCCCGGTGACGGCGACGGACAAGGCGGGCAACGGAAGCGCGCCCGCGTCGGTCACCGACGTGCTGATCGACCGCACCGCCCCGGTCGTCGCCGGCACCACGCTCACCGCGCCCAACGCGAACGGTTGGTTCCGCGACGAGGTCGTCGTCGACTTCACCTGCACCGACCCGAAGCTGGCCGACGGCACGGACGGCTCCGGCGTGGCGACCTGCCCGACCAGCCGCGTGCTGCGCGGGGACGGCGTGGACCAGTCGGTGACCGCCGACCCGGCCACCGACGTCGCCGGCAACACCGGCGCCCCGGTCACCTTCGGCGGCGTCGACATCGACGGCACCCCGCCCACCACGACCGCCGACCACCCGTGCAGCGGCTGGTGCACCGGCAGCACCGCCACCGTCGTGCTGACCGCGTCGGACGCCCTGTCCGGCGTGACCGAGATCCACTACCGCCGCGACAGCGGCCCCGAGCAGACCGCCCCGGGCGCGTCCGCCACCATCACCGTCCCGCTGGACGGCAGCGGCAGCGGCACCCTCACCTACTGGGCCGTCGACCGGGCCGGCAACGTCGAGAGCGTCAACACCGCCGCCCTGAAGTGGGACAACATCGCCCCGGCGGTCACCCACACCCTGTCCCCGGCGCCCAACGCCGACGACTGGAACAACAGCGACGTCACCGTCACCTTCAGCGCCCAGGACGACGACGCCGGCTCCGGCGTCGACCCGGCCACCCTCACCCCGCCGGCGGTGGTGTCCACCGAGACCGCCGGCACCACCCTCGTCGGCACGGCCCGCGACCTGGCCGGCAACACCGGCACCGACACCGTGACCGTCCGCCTGGACAAGACCGCGCCGACCATCACCGCCGAGGTCGTCGGCGGCCCGAAGCCCTGGCACACCGCCCCGGTGACCGTGCACTTCACCTGCACCGACAACGGCTCCGGCATCCCGGCCACCGCCTGCCCCGACGACGTCGTCCTGGCCGCGGACGGCTCCGCCCAGTCCGCCACCGCCTCGGTCACCGACCGCGCGGGCAACACCTCGCACGCCACCGCGACCGGCATCAACATCGACCAGACCGCCCCGACCTTCACCACCCTCTCGCCCACCGACGGCGCGATCTACGAGTTCACCGCCCCCACGCCCACCTGCACCGCCTCGGACGCGGTCTCCGGCCCGGACACCTGCACCGTCACCACGACACCGCTGGGCGAGGGCACGCACACCTTCACCGCGACCGCCCGCGACCAAGCCGGCAACACCGCCACCCGCACCGGCCGCTACCAGCTGCGGCTCTACCGGTTCAGCGGCTACCTCCAGCCCATCAACGACCCGGCGACCCCGGTCAGCGTCTTCAAGACGGGCAGCACCGTGCCGGTAAAGTTCCACCTCCGCGACGCCGCCGGCACCCCGATCCAGGCCCTGTCGGCGCCGACCTGGCTGACCCCGGTCCGCGGCGGGGCGACGACGTCCCAGGTCAACGAGTCGGCCTTCACCGACCAGACCACCACCGACGGCACCTTCCGCTGGGACCCGACCGCCCGCCAGTACGTCTACAACTGGCAGACCAAGGGCCTGGCGGCCGGCTACCACTACAAGATCGGCGTGAAGCTCGACGACGGCCAGCTGAAGTACGTCACGGTGGGCCTGAAGTAGACCCCAACGCCCGAACCCGCCGATCGAGCAACCAGGCAAACCCTTCCGGATCCCCCACCACGAACCGGATGACCCGCTCCCCGGCCCGCACGGCGACCACAGGTCCGCCGGGCGGGCCGGCCGCTTGCGCCACCCACACCGCCCTGATCTCCCGCAGCGGCACCTTCCCGCCGTGCATGTCGTCCCCGACCCGCCACCGCAACCAGGTGTCGTCGACACTCGCCGACGCCAACACGGGCTTCCACCCCGCCGTCCCGCGCACAGCCCGAGCCCGACTGCGCATCAACAAGGAGGTCCCGGCAACGGCCCCACCCCCGGTGTCGAACAACACCTCATGCGCCCGAACCACCAGCACCACCCCCAACACCCCGGCGACAACCGGCGGCACCACCAACACCCCCCGCCCGGTCAACGCCGCAACCGCCACCACCTGCACCACCGCCCCACCCGCGACAACCCACCACCCACTCCACCGAACAAACCCACGGCCGACGAAAAACCCCACCGGCCCCAAACACCCCAACACCAGCACCACCCACCACCCACCACCACGCCCGCCCCCCACCACGGCCGTGACGACGCTCTCCACCGGCGGTCCCACGAACCCGGCCAAGAGCAGCGGAGACACCCGCCGCCACCGCCTGCGGAACTCGGCGCGGACAGCGGGATGGGCGAAGAACGGCAAGCCCACAACGCACCTCCCGACCCCACCAAGAGACCACGCCCGCCCACACCCCGCCCGCCGAAACCCATGCTGTGGGCCGACGCGCGGTCGGTGCTACGGCAGGCGGCGGGTGGTGCGGCGGGCGGGCAGTGCGGCGAGCGGGGAGGGCTGGAGGCGCATCGGGCGGGCTGGCGTGCGGCGGGCTGCGGCGTGGCGCGGCGGCGTGGCGCGGCGGTGCGGGGCGGCGGTGCGGGGCGCTGAGGCGGTGCGGGGCAGGGCGGCGGTGCGGCCGGGCGGGCGGTGCGGCAGGGCGGGCGGTGCGGCACCAGCGGTGCGGTAGGGCGGTGCGGCCCGCGGGCAGTGCGGCGAGCGGGGAGGGCTGGAGGCGCATCGGGCGGGCTGGCGCGCGGCCGGCGGCGGTGCGGCGGGCGGCGGTGCGGCGGGCG
>NZ_JBBEGC010000220.1:0-6759 GCF_037401995.1 Saccharothrix sp. CCNWYY140 | reverse complement strand
CGCGCCCCGCGCGCCCCGCGCCCCGCGCGCCCCGCGCCCCGCGCGTCCCTCGCCAGCCGCACGTCCTTCGCCAGCCGCACGCCCCTCGCGCCCACACGCCCCTCGCGCCCGCGCGCCTCGCGCCGGCCACCCCCTCGCCGGCCGCACCCCTCGCCAGCCGCCCCGCCAGCCGCTCAACACGCCCCGCAGGCCGTTGGGCGAGGGGGCGCTTGGTGCAGGTGACATCGGGCGTGGGGCGGGTACCCCGAGCGCACTTGCCGGTGGCGGGAGGGGTGTGACGTGTGGGCGTTCGGTGGTGGCGGTCGTAGCGGTCATGCTCAGCGGGTGGCCGAGGTGGTTCGGGCGGTTGCCGGGGAGCAGGTTGTGTTGGTGGCCCTGATGGAGTTGCCCCGGCTGTTGCGGCATCCCGCGTGGCGCAGGGTGGATCCTCGGCAGGGGCGTGGGGTCGGGGTTGTGCTGGTGCCCGGGTTCGGGTTCGGGGACGCCAGTCTTGCCGTTGCCGGGCGGTGGTTGCGGGCGCGGGGGTATTGGCCTGTCGGGGCGCGGATCGGGTTGAACGTCGGGTGCACGACGGAGCTGGTGGAGCGGCTGGAAAAGCGGGTCGCCGCGCACGCCGAGGCCACCGGTGGGCGGGTGGTCCTGTTCGGGCAGAGCCGGGGTGGGTGGTTGGCTCGGCTGGTGGCCTCGCGGCGGCCGGACCTCGTGCGGGGGCTGGTCATGCTGGGCAGTCCGGTGCTCGACCCGCTCGGCGCGCACCCCACCGTCGTGCGGGTGGCGCGGTTCCTGGCGCGCGCGTCCGCCTGGGGTGTGCCGGGACTGCTGAACGAACAGTGCTTCACCGGCGACTGCTACGACACGAACATCGCCGGGCTCGCCGCGCCGTTGCCGCCCGAGGTCCCCGCGTTGGCGCTGTTCTCGGCCCGGGACATCGTCGCGCCACCGCGCCTGTGCCGGGAACCGTCCGCCGAGTGCGTCGAGGTCCGCAGCACCCACACCTCGATGGGGCTCGACCCCGACGTCTACGCCGCCGTCGAACCCCGGCTGGCGAAGTGGGCTCAGGCGGACGACGCGTTGCGCGCGGCGGAAGGGCGCAAGGCGTTGAGCACGGCCATGTAGCGGGTCGGGAACAGGCGCGCCAGCAGGTCCGGCGCCACGGCCGAGAACGCGATGAGCACCCGCCCGCGACGCTTCTCCACGCCCGCCAGGATCCGCTCGGCCGCCTTGTCCGCCGGGTAGGTCAGCAGCTTGGCGAAACCCTCCTTGCCCTGCGACACCTGGTCCGCCGGCACCCCGGAACCGACCCGCGCCGACTCCGCGATCCGGGTGCGGATGCCGCCCGGATGCACGGTGGTCACGCCGACCCCGCGCGGCGCCAGCTCGTGCCGCAGCGCCTCGGAGAACCCGCGCAGCGCGAACTTGCTCGCCGCGTACGCCGCCTGACCGGGCGGCGCGATCAGCCCGAACAGGCTGGACACGTTCACCACGTGGCTCCCCGGCGACGCCAGCAGCCGTGGCAGCAGCAACCGGGTCAACGCGACCGGCGCGCGGAAGTTCACGTCCAGCACCCAGTCGAACTCCTCGGCGCTGACCTGGTCGAACGTCCCACCCAACGCCACACCGGCGTTGTTCACCAGCAGCGTGATGCGTGGGTGCGCGGCCAGGACCTCGGAGACCAACGCGGGCAGACCGGACACATCGGACAGATCGGCGACGACGCTGTTCACCGCCACCCCAGGGTGCCGCCTGCCGATCGCCTCCACCACCGACTCGAGCCGGTCGGCGTCGCGGTCCAGCAGCACCAGGTCGCTGCCCCGCGCCGCCAAGCCGAGCGCGACCTGCTCGCCGATGCCGCTCGCCGCCCCGGTGACCACCGCCGTGCCGCCGCTGAACCGGTAGTTGTCCATGTGGACAGCGTGCCCGGCGAGCCACGGCCGCACTTGACCCGACGCGACAGAGATTTACCCCTGGACGACAGAGCGGGAGCGCCGGCTATCCCACGACCTGGGGCGGGCCGGCGCGGCGGACCGCGCTGGGTGTCGTGCCCCACCAGCGGCGGCAGCAGCGGCTCAGGGCGGACTGCTCGGACAGGCCCAGCATCCCGGCCACCTGGCTCATCGGCATGTCCGTCGTGGTCAGGTAGCGCAACGCGGCCTGGCGGCGGACGTCGTCCAGGATCTCCGCGAACGTGGTCCCCTCGGCCGCCAACCGCCGCTGCAACGTGCGCGGGTGCACGTTGACCAAGCGCGCCACCGCGCCCACCTCGGGCGGCACGGTCCCCAGCGACTGCACGACCACACCGCGCACCCGCAGCCCCAGCGACGCGCCCTCCCCGGCGGTCTGCTCGGCCAGGAACGCCAGCGCCAACCGCCACACCCGCTCGTCACCACCGGCCAACGGCTGCGCTGCGAGGCTACGCGGCACCCGCAACATCGGCGCGGACCGTCCAACATGGATAGTCGTGCCGAAGAACTCCTCATACACCCCAAGCGAAACCGGCGTATAAGGCAACTCCACCGACCGCAGCCCGTAAGACCCGCCGACGAGGAACTTGATCGCCCGGTGCAGGAAGCCCAACCCGAGGTCCGTCGCCTGCACCGACACCGGCAGCCACGGCGGCTGCCCGTACCGCAGCGCCGCCACGCCCCGCGTCCCGTACGGGTCGTCCTCCATCGTCAAGCTCAGCGACCGCGCGTGCACGAACAGGTAGCGGGACGTGCACTCCAGCGCGTCGGCGACGGTCGGCGAGTTGCGGATGGCCAGCGCGAGCGGCCCGAGCATCCCGAAGTCCTGCCGGGACGCCACCCGCAACCCCAGGTCCGGGCACCGCAACGCCTCGGCGGCGATCTCCAGCACGGCGACCAGGGCGCGGTCGGACACCAGCAGGTCGTCCATGTCCAGCGCCGCGACCGGCAGGCCCGCCGCGGCGGCGTAGTCGTCGGCGTGCCCGCCCAACTCGGCCACCGTGGCGCGGAACCCGCGCAACCCGGCCGACCGGACCACCGACATGTCGTCCAGGGTCAAATAGTTGTCGTGGGAAGTCAAGAAGCGGACCAGGAGGGTTCAGCACACTGGGTGCATGACCACGGAACCCTCCCACCTCGACGTCGTGATCGTGGGCGCGGGCCTGTCCGGCATCGGCGCGGCGTACCGGCTGAGCACCGAGCACCCCGGCCGGAGCTACGCGATCCTGGAGGCGCGCGACGCGATCGGCGGCACGTGGGACCTGTTCCGCTACCCCGGCATCCGCTCCGACTCGGACATGTTCACCCTCGGCTACCCGTTCGCCCCGTGGCGGGACGCCAAGGCCATCGCCGACGGGCCGTCGATCCGCGACTACATCCGCCGCACCGCCGCCGAGCACGACATCGAGCGGCACATCCGGTTCGGCACCAAGGTGGTCGCCGCCGACTGGTCGACCGCCGAGCAGCGCTGGACCCTCACCCTGTCCGACGGCGGCACGCTGACCTGCGGTTTCCTCTACACCTGCGCCGGCTACTACGACTACGACCGGGGCCACGAGCCGGAGTTCCCCGGCCGCGACAACTTCGCGGGCCGGGTCGTGCACCCGCAGTTCTGGCCCGAGGACCTCGACTACACGGGCAAGCGGGTGGTCATCATCGGCAGCGGCGCGACCGCCGTGACCCTCGTGCCCGCGATGGCCGACACCGCCGCGCACGTCACCATGCTCCAGCGCTCGCCCACGTGGATCAGCCCCGTCCCGGGCCGCGACAGGATCGCCGACGCCCTGCGCGCCGCCCTGCCCGCCGGCCTCGCGCACCAGCTCGCCCGCGCCAAGAACATCGCGTTCACCACCGGCTTCTACCAGTTCTGCCGCCGCTTCCCCGGCGCCGCGCGGGGCCTGCTGACCAAGCTGTCGACCAAGTCGCTCAAGGACCCGGCGGCCGTGCGGGAGCACTTCACGCCCGGGTACAACCCGTGGGACCAGAGGTTGTGCGCGGTGCCCGACGCGGACCTGTTCAAGGCGGTCAACGCGGGCAAGGCGTCCGTGGTGACCGACCACATCGACGCGTTCGTGCCCGAGGGCATCCGCCTGAAGTCCGGGAAGGTGCTGCCCGCCGACGTCGTCGTGACCGCGACCGGGTTGCGATTGCAGGCGTTCGGCGGGATCGAGCCGAGCGTGGACGGGACGCCGGTGACCCTGTCCGAGCAGTTCGTGTGGCGGGGCGCGATGATCACCGGCCTGCCGAACTTCGCGGTGTGCATCGGGTACACCAACGCGTCCTGGACGCTGCGGGCCGACCTGTCCTCGCGGCTGGTGTGCCGGGTGCTGGACCACCTGGACCGCAACGGGTTCAGCTCGGTCGTGCCGCGACCGGACCGGGTGATGGCGCGGCAACCGTTGCTGGACCTGGCTTCCGGCTACATCCAGCGGTCCATCGGGGACTTCCCGGGGCAGGGCGACCGGAGCCCGTGGCGGGTGCGGCAGAACTACGTCATCGACGCCGTGCAGACGCTGCGAGGGGACATCGGCGACCAGCTCGCCGGGACCCGCGCCACCCGCCCGGCGGGCGTGCGCTGACTTGTCGGCCGGCGTGGCTGTGCCATGATCGAAAGGTGATCAACGCTCGGGTGGCGCTGCCGCTGCTGCTGGTCCTGACCGCCTGCGGCACCGCGCCCGTGGCCGCGCGCTCGGGCGACCTCACGCTGGTGCCGACGGTCCAGGCCCCGCCCCCGGTGTGCCCCGAGTCGGGGATCGTGGTGTCGGCGTTGGAGTCCGAGGCCGCATCCGGCCTGCGGGTGCTGACGCTGAAGGCGGTCAACTGCGGCGCCGAACCCCGGACCGTGACCGGCTACCCGGACGTGCGCCTGCTCGACGCCGACGGCCGGCAGCTGGACGTGCGGGTGTTGACCGGGACCGCGTCGACGGAGATCTCTTCGGTGGACGCGTTCACCGCGCCGCCGGCGGAGGTCGTCCTCCAGCCCGGCGCGCACGCCACCTCGGCCCTGCTGTGGCGCAACACCTACACCGACGTCTCCCAGCCGCCGCAGGTGGGCGTGCGGATCGACATCGCACCGGTCGAGAACGCGCCGCGCCAGACCTTCATCCCGCGCCTGCCGCCCAACGGCGAGCCCTCACGGGTCGACTCGCCCGCGGTCACGCTCGACCTGGGCAGCACGGGCCGGATCGGCGTCGCGCCCTGGAGGGCTCAGTAGTTGTCGTCGTCGTCGTAGTACTCGGCGTCGTAGGTGGCTTTGGCCGGGCGGTTGGACCACGAGTCGAACAGGACCAGCAGGATCGCGACCAGGATCACGATCACACCCACGATGGCGATGCCGCCCCAGAACGACAGGCCCGCCAGCAGCAGCATCGGCAGCACGGCGAACAGGCAGAACGGGTCGACCCGCCCGAAAGCCGGCCGGCGCTGCCCCGAAGATCGACCGTACTGCCCCGCCATCAGCCCGCCTGTCAGTTCGTCCGCTGTGTCCGGTCCACCCCGGGGGCGGACCCGAACAGCATAATTCGCCGCGCCCGAGATGTACGGGGGGTCACGGAGAGGCCGGTCCGGGCTCGGGCAACCCGGTGATCACCCTCTCCAGGTCGGGTACCGGTGCGCACCCCTCTGTGACCTTGATCTCCCGCTAGAATCGGCGGTGCACGACTGGCGTCGGGTGGATTCACCACCGGGGAGTGCAAGCGAGCCGGCATCGCCCGCCTGGGTGCCCCTCATACCTTCGGGTGAGGAGTACCTCGATGACCGCACGCATCCTCGACGGCACCGCCGTGGCGCGGACCCTGCTGGAGCAGACCGCCGACCGGGCCGCCTCCTTCACCGCCCGGACCGGCCGCCCGCCGCTGCTGGCCACGGTCCTGGTCGGCGACGACCCCGCCTCGCAGACCTACGTGAAGATGAAGCGCTCGCGGTGCGCGAAGGTCGGCATCGAGTCGCGCGCCGTGGAGTTGCCGGCGGCCACCACCACCGAGGAGTTGGTGGAGACGATCTCCGCCCTGTCCGCCGACCCGCTGGTGGACGGCATCCTGTTGCAGCACCCCGTCCCCGGCCACATCGACGAGCGGGCGGCGTTCGAGGCGATCGCGCCGGGCAAGGACGTCGACGGCGTCACCATGCACAGCTTCGCCGCGATGGCGTTCGGCGAGCCCGGGTTCCACTCGTGCACACCGGGCGGCATCCTGCGGCTGCTGGACGCCTACGGGATCGAACTGGAGGGCAGGCACGCGGTGGTGGTGGGGCGCAGCCCGATCCTCGGCAAGCCGGTGGGCATGCTGCTGCTGGCCCGCAACGCGACCGTCACCTACTGCCACTCGCGTACCGAGGACCTGGCCTCGGTGGTCGGGACGGCGGACATCGTGGTGGCGGCGGTGGGCAAGCCGGAGCTGGTGCGGGGTGCGTGGCTCAAGCCGGGTGCCGTGGTGGTGGACGCCGGGTACAACCCGGGCAACGTCGGGGACGTGGAGTACGTGGCGGCGAGCGAGCGGGCCGGGTTCATCACGCCGGTGCCGGGCGGGGTGGGGCCGATGACGATCGCGCTGCTGCTCGCGCAGACCGTGGACGCGGCGGAGGCGGCGGAGAAGGCCCTGCTCCCGGCCTGAGGGTTTCGGGCCGGGAGCAGGGCTGGGGTGAGGCCGGGCCGGGTGGGGCTGAGCCAGGCCGGCCGGGCCGAGCCGGCCGAGCCAGGCCGAGCCAGGCCGGGCTGGGCGGGCCGGGCTGGGCGGGCCGGGCCGGGCTGGCCGGGCCGGGCCGGGCTGGGCGGGCCGGGCTGGGCTGGGCTGGGCTGGGC
>NZ_JBBEGC010000219.1:0-6799 GCF_037401995.1 Saccharothrix sp. CCNWYY140 | reverse complement strand
CGGGCAGGCCATACGGGGATGACGGAAGAAGCCCAAGTCGGGAGGTCTGCTGCGCGAGCCCTTCGAAAAGCGCGCGCGAGGGCTGCGCGGGGGTGAAGAGCGTGTGCTGCGCCTCTGCTGTCCCGAGTTGCGCATTACTCGTCCAGGCCCGAAGGGCTTGCCACCACCGCGCCGGCCTCACTAGCCTGGGCGATCGTCGAAGCGCTTCGACACTTGCGGCGGCGAGGCGCTTCGACACCGCCACGTGCACCGGGTCGAGCCACGGGGGGAACGTCGGATGCCCGCACGCCACTTCGAGGTCTTCTCACCCGGTCACGGCAGGGTCGCGCCGCGCGCCGCGGTGGACTCCGACGCCCCTCGGCTGGACCTGAACGGGGAGTGGGCGTTCCGGTTCTCGCCGACCGTGCTCGACGAGTCTGACGGCTTCGAGCTGCCCGACTTCGACGACACCGGGTGGGATCGGCTCCCGGTTCCCTCTCACTGGCAGCTGCACGGCCACGGCGCACCGGTGTACGTGAACATCTCCTACCCGATCCCGGTCGACCCGCCGTTCGTCCCCGACGAGAACCAGACCGGTGACTACCGGCGGGTCTTCGACCTCCCGGAGTCCTGGGCCGGCACACCCGCAGTGGTGCGCTTCGACGGTGTGGACTCCTGCGCTCGGGTCTTCCTCAACGGCGTCGAGCTGGGGGTGACCTTCGGCAGCCGACTGGCGGCGGAGTTCGACGTCTCGGCGGTGCTGCGGCCTGGGCGCAACGTCCTCGCGGTCCGGGTGCACCAGTACTCCTCGGGCACCTACCTCGAAGACCAGGACACCTGGCGCCTGTCCGGGATCTTCCGGGACGTCACCCTGCTCGCGCGCCCGGCGGGCGGCATTCGCGACCTGTTCGTCCACGCCGACTTCGACGCGGCCACCGGCGGCGGGCGGTTGCGGGTCGACGTGGATGCTCCCGCCCGGATCACCATCCCGGAGTTGGGCGTGACCGACGCGCCGGCGGATCGTGAATTCACCTTCGACTCCGTGCGGCCGTGGAGCGCCGAGGATCCCTTCCTCTACGACGCCGTGCTGGCCACCGCGAGCGAACGGGTTCGGGTGCGGCTCGGGTTCCGGACGGTCGTGATCGACGGGTCTGGTGTGCTCACGGTCAACGGTCGCCGCGTGGTGCTGCGGGGCGTCAACCGGCACGAGTTCGACCCCGACCACGGGCGGGCGGTCACGGTGGAGACCATGCGCCGGGACATCGAGCTGATGAAGCTGCACAACATCAACGCCGTGCGCACCTCGCACTACCCGCCACATCCCCGGTTCCTCGACCTGTGCGACGAACTGGGTCTCTGGGTGATGCTCGAATGCGACCTGGAAACGCACGGCTTCGAGTACAGCGGCCCCGAACCCTGGTCGAACAACCCCTCCAGCGACCCGCGTTGGCGCTCGGCGTACCTCGACCGCGTCGAGCGGACCGTGGAGCGGGACAAGAACCACCCCAGCGTCATCTCCTGGTCGCTGGGCAACGAGGCGGGCGACGGGGAGAACCTGGAGGCGATGGCCGCGTGGGTGCGCGAACGCGACCCGTCCCGGCCGATCCACTACGAAGGCGACCGGATGGCCCGGTACGTGGACATCCACGCGGTCATGTACCGCACGCCGGCCGACGTCGCCCGGATCGGTCGCGGCGAACTGCGGCCGGGCGAGAACTTCTACCCCCTCACCGAGGGCGAGGGCGACCCGGCGGACGAACCGCGCAACCGCATGCCGTTCCTGCTCACCGAGTTCGCCCACGCGATGGGCAACGGCCCCGGCGGCCTGGCCGAGTACATGGCGCTGTGCGAGCGGTACCCGCGGGTGCAGGGCGGGTTCGTGTGGGAGTGGATGGACCAGGGTCTGCGCACCACCGATGCCGACGGGCGCGAGTTCTTCGGCTACGGCGGCGACTTCGGCGAGGACCTGCACGACGGGAACTTCATCTGCGACGGGCTGGTGTTCCCCGACCGCACGCCCTCCCCCGGCCTGCTGGAGTACGCGAAGGTCAACGAGCCCGTGCGGATCGAGGCCACCGGCGACGGCATCGGGATCCACAACCGGTACGACTTCCTCGACCTGTCCCACCTGCGGTTCACCTGGTCGCTCGCCCGCGACGGCGTCCAGGTCGCCCACGGTGTCCTGCCGACGCCGGCGCTCGGCCCCGGCGAGCGGACCGAAGTGCCCCTCCCCACGACCGCCGTGCTGGGCGAGGGCGAACAGTGGCTGACCGTCGAGGCGGAGTCGGCGAAGGCCACCGCGTGGGCGCCCGAAGGACACGTGGTCGCCTGGGGACAGATCCCCCTGCCCTCCACCCTCCCGGTCCCGCCGAGCAGCACGCCGAGGCCGGCGGAACCCGTCGACGAGCACATCGTCCTCGGCCCGGCGCGCTTCGACCGGCGCACGGGGACGCTCCTCAGCCTCGACGGGCAGCACCTGCACGGTCCCGAACTGGCGTTGTGGCGCGCACCGACCGACAACGACCTCGCGTGGACCCAAGGCGACGCCCGGTACTGGGAGGCCCGCGGCCTGCACCGGCTGCGCCACCGAACCGTGTCGGTCACCCCGGACCACGAAGGCCTGACCGTCGTCGTGCGCAGCGCCTCCGCCGCGGTGACGTGCGGTTACCTCACCACCTACCGCTGGGAGGCCGACGGGGACCGACTCCGCCTGCGCGTCCACACCGAGCCGGTCGGCCACTGGCCGCCACGGGAGGACCGCTTCACCGAGCGGATGGTCGACACCGACCTGCCGGCCGAGCAGCACGCGGAACTCCTCCGCCGGGACAAGGCTCCCTCCCTGGCCCGCATCGGCCTGCGGTGGACGGTGCCCGCGCAGTGGTCCGAGGTCCAGTGGCTGGGTGCCGGACCCGGCGAGGCCTACCCCGACTCCCGGCAGGCGGTGCGCCTGGGCCGATTCCAGGCCACGGTCGACCAGTTGCAGACCCCGTACGTGCGACCGCAGGAGAACGGCAACCGGCTGGACGTGCGCTGGGCCGAGGTGACCGACGCGGAGGGCTCCGGTGTCCGCATCGAGGGCGATCCCGTGTTCAACCTGGCCGCTCGACGGTGGAGCGACCAGCACCTGGCCGCGGCACGCCACCAGACCGACCTGACCCCGGAGTCGAGGATCCACCTGCACACCGACCACGCCGTGCAGGGCGTCGGCTCCGGCGCGGTGGGTCCGGGGGTGCTGCCCGAACACCGGCTCGAAGTCCGGCCCGCGGAGTTCGCCTTCGTCCTGACCGCGCTGTCGGCGGGCTAGATCGGGGACGGTGAAGTGGCGTCCTTGACGACCAGGGTCGCCGGGCTGGAGCCGTCCGCGGGCACGGTGTGGATCGCGGCCAACTTGGCGTCCTTGGGGACGGCCGCGAACGCCAAGCGGTCCTCGGACAGCCAGGTCGCCTGGTCGTCCACGCCCGCCGTGCCCGGGAGACGGCGTTCCTCGCCGGTCTTGAGGTCCAACACCGCGAGGTCCCACGGGCCGAGGCGGCCGATCCGCTTCTTGTAGGCCACCTTCGTGCCGTCCGGGGACAGCGACGGGCACTCGGCGTCACGACGCAGCGACGTCACGCGACGGTCCACGAGGTCGCCCTTCACCAGCCACGTGAAGCCGCCGGACGCCAGGGTGGCGTAGAAGGTCCGGTCGTCCGCGCCGACCGTCAGGCCCCAGTAGTTGGCGTCCTGCGCGGTGAGGGGCGTGCCCTCCACTTCCGCCTGGAAGCCCTCCAGGGACTCGACCACCTCGCCGCTCCTGAGGTCGAAGTAGCCGGTGCGGGTGGAGAACCCGCCGGGCACGAGGTACGAGTCACCGGTCACGAACGAGGTCCACGACACGACCTGGCCCGACGCCGACACCTTCGCCCGGCTCGGCACGCCCGGCAGCGGCACCGTGCGCACCACGGACCCGCCCCGGGAGACCTCGGCCGCGTAGGTGGGACCGGGACCGGCCAGGCGCAGGCACACCGTGGTCCCGCCCGCCCGGTACACGCGCTGACAGGTCATGTCCGTGCCACCGCGCGCGTCCGGCGACGCCAGCGCCACCTGCTCGACCCGGCTGCGGCCGTCGGCCAACTCCACGAACATCAGGTCGGCGTCCGCCGAGGCCGCCGGCACGACCGGCCGGTCGGCGACGACCCTGGTCACGTACACCACGCCGGCCGCGACGACCAGTACGATGGCGACCACGGCGAACACCACGCGCCGCGAGCCCAAACTCCATCACCACCTGTAACGACCGGGCCGGAGTCGGCCGATTTCCACAGTAACAAGCCCCTGCGGGTACGCACTCGGGGTGAACGCGGATCGGGGAGCGGATGGATTTCTGGGGCGCCGTGCGAACGCTGCGGAGGCGGTGGTACATCGCCGTGCCGTCGGCGGTCGTCGCGGTCGCGGTGGCGGGGGCCATCTTCATCTCCATCCCCACCCGCTACCAGTCCACGGGCGTGATGGTGCTGACCACCCCGGCGGCCGGCGGCACGTTCTCGCAGAAGGTCACCCCCGAGGAAGCGGTGAAGATCAACCCGCTGCTGGCCTTCGACGGCAGCCTCGCCACGACCTCGCAGATCCTGTCCCAGATCCTGGCCGACCCGAAGACCCGCGAGAAGCTCGGCATCGTCAAGGGCTCCCCGCTGAACTACACGGCGGTCGGCGGCGGCCAGAACGGCCCGTTCCTGTTCGTCACGGCGGACAGCGACACCCCCGAGGCGGCCGAGAAGATGGTCACCACGGTCCTGGAGTTCGCCACCAAAGAGCTAGAGGACCAGCAGCGCAAGCTGAAGGCGCCGGAGTCCACGTTCATCACCTCGCAGGTGATCGTCAACCCGACCGAGGCCCAGGCCCAGATCGGCGGCAAGGTCCGCTACGCGGGCGCGGCCTTCGTCCTGCTGATGCTCCTGACAACAGCGGCGACCTTCGGCTCGGACAGCATCCTCAACCACCTGCGCCGCCGCCGCGAAGCCGCCGCGAAGGCCGAGGCCGGCGACCCGCCCCCCGCCGACGAGGACACCCCCAAGCCCGCAGCCCCCACCGCAGCCGGCCAGCCCACCACCGCCCAGCCGCCCACCCCGCAGCCCCCCGCCCCGCAGCCTCCCTCTGCGGCCACTCCTGGCCAGCCTTCTCCCGCCACACCGGCCAACGGCCAGCCCCGGCCAGTGGTAGCCGGTCAGCCCCAGCCCGCGGTGCCCCCCGGCCAGCCGGTGCCCAACGGCGTCCAACGACGCCCACCCGGCCCGCCCGTGCACCGCCCCACGGCCAGCGAGCAGACGGTCAAGGTGCAGGCCCCCGTGACCCCGCTGCCCCCCAAGGCGCAGCCCACGGCCAGCGAGAAGACGGTGAAGATCGCCGTGCCGCCGCCCAAACCGGCATGGCCGACCAACGACGACGGCTCTTGACCACGCAGGACACGCACGTCCGACGGCGTGCGGACGGGGCCACGCTCGTCTGCGTGTACCTCCTCGCCCTGCTGATCATCCCGGCCAGGCTGGTGCTGTCGTTCGTGCCGATGACCCTGCCGCCGGCACTGGTCGTGGCCCTGCTGCTCGGGGTGCTGTGGCTGTCCGCGCAGATGGTCGACACCCTGGGCATGGGCAAGGGCCGCAACATCGTCCGGTTCGCCATCGGCCTCTACCTGGCAGCACACCTGGCGACCTACGCCGTGGCCACGCGACGCTGGCTGCCGACTGACGAGCTGACCGTCGCCGACTCCAGCATCGTGCGCATCACGGCCACCATCGCCCTGGCGGTGTTCATCTGCGACGCCGTACGCACCCGCGAACGCCTGGACAGGGTGCTCAAGCTCATCCTGGCGTGCGCGGCGGTGATCGCGTTCGTAGGGCTCGTGCAATTCGGCCTTGGCGTCGACCTGGCGAGTTACGTGAGCATCCCCGGCCTGCGAGCACAGGAAAACGGCTACGCGGTCATGGAGTCCCGCTCGATCTTCCGCCGCCCCACCGGAACCACCAACCATCCCATCGAATATGGCCTGATCTGCGCGATGGCCGTCCCGCTGGGCGCGCACTACGTCTTCCGCGCCCGGGAGGAAGGCACTCCGTACATCCGCTGGCTTGCGTGCCTGGCCCTGTGCGGCCTGGGCGCAATGACCGCTTTGTCTCGCACGGCGATCCTGGGCATGACGGTCGCCGGCATCATCATGGTCATCACCTTGCCGAAACGACAGCGCATCACCGCCGCGCTTGTCGGTGGCGGCTTCTTCCTCGGCGCGGCGGTAGCGGTACCAGGGCTGTTCGGCACGCTACGCGGCATGTTCTCCAACATCGAAGACGACCCCAGCGTGAAGGCCCGAACTGCTGACTACGCGGCAGCTTCCGAACAGATCGACCTGAATCCGTGGCTGGGCAGGGGTTTTGGCACGTTCTTGCCGACGAAGTACACGATTCTGGACAACCAGTTCTTGCTGACCTTGATCGAGAACGGGTACCTGGGCATGTTTGCCCTGATTGGCATGTTCCTGGCGGCGGCGTATGCGGTGGTGCGAGTGCGCTTGATCAGCAAGGATGAGAAGTTGCGGGGGTTGGCGGCTTGCGCTTTGTCGGCAGTGTTGGCGGGCGGCATCGCGTCGATCACTTTCGACCTGCTCGGGTTCGGCGTAGCCACGGGTCTGGTCTTCGCGTACATCGGCCTGTCCGGCGCAATGCTCCGCATAGCCCGCGAGGAAACAACACCCACCACCTAGCTGCCCGCGAGCTTTTCGGCGCGCGCAGCGCGGTCTTCGCGCGCGGAGCGCGCGGTAGGTGTTACCTACAAGTGGAGGGCCTCGGTT
>NZ_JBBEGC010000218.1:0-6801 GCF_037401995.1 Saccharothrix sp. CCNWYY140 | reverse complement strand
ATACGGGGATGACACAAGCAAGAAGCCCCCGCAGTTGCAGTTGGGTCATCCTTGGCGGCCTGCCCGCCGGCGAGGCGATTTTAATCTTTGAACCGGACTCTCCGCCGCCAAGCCCACGCTTCGCGGGTCAAAGCGCAACGCGCTCCACGCTCGCAAGCTCGAACCCGCTCCGCGCGCCAAACCCCGAGCCGCCTCAGAACGGATAGTGAGCGTGCTGGGTAGCCAACGTCACCCACCGCGTAGCAGTAAACGCCTCCACCCCCCACCGCCCCCCAAACCGCCCATACCCACTAGCCCCCACCCCACCAAACGGAGCCTGCGGTTCATCCCCCACAGTCTGGTCATTCACATGCACAATCCCAGACCGCACCCGCCGAGCCAGCCGCAACCCCCGAGCCCCGTTCTCCGTCAAAATCCCACAAGTCAACCCGTGCTCGGTAGCGTTCGCCAACGCCACCGCCTCCTCATCAGACCCGAACACCTCCACCGCACACACCGGCCCAAACGCCTCCGCCCCATACAGCTCCATCTCAGGCGTCAACCCGGTCACCACCGTCGCCGGGTGCACCGCCCCATCCGGCTCCCCACCCCCGACAAGCACCGACGCCCCCTTGGCCCGCGCATCCGCCACCAACCCCGCCACCCGCGCCGCTGCCGCAGGATTCACCAACGGCCCAACAACAGTCTCCGCCGCCCGAGGATCGCCGTGCGGCAATGCCGCCACCCGCTCAACAAAACGGGACGTGAACTCCGCCGCCAACGACGAGTGCACCAACACCCTGTCCCCAGACATGCAAATCTGACCCGCGTTCATGAACACCCCGAAAACGGCGGCGTCCACCGCGTACCCCAGATCAGCATCGTCAAGCACGATGATCGAGTTCTTCCCACCCAACTCCAGCACCGCCGGCTTCAAATACGAACCGGCCAACGCCCCCACAACGCGCCCAACCCCGGTGGACCCGGTGAAGTTCACAACCCGCACCCGAGGATCGGCGATCAACGCCTCACCCACCACCGCCGCGTCCACCGGATCATTGGTCACAACATTCAGCACCCCAGCAGGCAGCCCAGCCTCGCGCATAACATCCGCCAAGAACAGCCCAGACGCCAAAGGCGCTTCCTCACTAGCCTTGAGCACCACGGTATTGCCCGCCGCCAAGGGCGCGGCGAACGCCCGCGTCCCCAGGATCACCGGGGCGTTCCACGGTGCAAAGGCCGCCACCACCCCGACCGGCTCCCGCACCGCCATCCCCAACGCCCCAGGCTCCTCGGCACTCAACACCTCACCACGCGGCGCAGTCACCGACGACGCCGCCTCACGCAGGATGTTCGCCGCCAGGAACACGTTGAACCGCGCCCACGGCTGCGTCCCACCCACCTCCGACGCCATCAACTCGACCACCGCGTCCGCCCGCGCCTCCAACGCCGCCGCCGCGTCCATCAGCAACCGCCGCCGCGTGAACGGACTCATCGCCGCCCACTCGTCGAACGCCTGATCCGCCGCGTCCACGGCCCGGGTCACGTCCTCAGGCCCAGCCGCCGCGACGGTCGCGTACACCTCCCCGGTGTAAGGGGCGATGTCGTCCACAGTGCGGCCGGACGCGGCGGGAGACTCCTCGCCGCCGATCAGCAGGGTGCGGTGGATGGTCATGGTTGTGCCTCCTGACCAGGGGCAGGGTTGGTCGGTGCGTCGAGCCTAGGCACAAACAGGGTGATCGGGTTGTGTGAATGTGTACGCCGTTTGGCTGTGCGCGCACGGAACTTCGGACGTACGAACCCCCCAAACCCAACGACCAACACCCACCGCTACGGGCAACCCGCCAGCACCCGCTCCAACGCCGCCCGCTCCGAAGCCCGCACCGACAACCCGTAAGCCGCCTTCACCCCGACATAGATCCGCGCATACGGGCACGCATACCCGGAATTGGGCGGCAACCACTCATCGGGCGTGCGATCACCCTTGTCCTGATTGACCTTCCCCTGCACAGCCACCAGATTGCGCAAGTCGTTGGCCGCCTGCACCCGCCGCTCCGGCGGCCACCCCGCGGCCCCGCTGCGCCACATCTCCGCCAACGGCACCACGTGGTCGATCTGCACCTTGGACACGCTGGTCACGGTCTGCCCGGTGTACGGGTCGTGCAGCGTGCCCTCCTTCACCGCGCACCGCCCGTCCTTGCGCACCACGCCGACCATGTCCCGCGCCAACACCTGGCTGCGCTGGTCGCACCCGTCACCGTCCACATCGGACCACGGCCGTCCGAACACGCACGCGGCACCGTTGTCGCAATCCCGCTCGTACCCGTCCATGCGGCCGGGCTCCGCCACCGCCAACGCCCCCAACTGAACCCGCGCGGTCGCGGTGTCCACCGTGCCCTCCGGCACCTTGTCGATCGGCGTGCTCTGACCCGGCGCGAACCCACACCCGGCCACCACCAACGCGAGAAGAACCAGGACAGCACGGGACACGGGCACCTCCAGCGCGACTGCCCACTGAGATACCCGCACCCCACACCCGGCGTAACGACCCCGACCGGCGCAACGATCTGCGCCGGTCGGCGGCCACGATCACCGGCCCAGCCCACCTCAGCTCGGCGCCAAGCTCACCGACCCTGCAACGCCTTCACATTGCGCCCGAACGTCCAACCCTTCGACCCGTCCCAGTTGATCGACCAGGTCATCAAGCCCTTGAGCTGCCCACCAAAGGCGTTCCAAGCCTGCGCGACCTGACTGGTCGACATGTACCCGCCCCCAGCCCCAGGCTGCGCAGGCAGCCCCGGCACCTGCTTGTCGAACGGCACCCGAATAGTCGTCCCCTGCACGACCAGCCCCTTGTTCAGACAATTGGTCTGCGCGGTAAAACCCTGGACAGTCCCCGCCTGGTACGAGTCACCTGAGCACCCGTACATGGACCCGTTGTAGTACTGCATGTTCAGCCACCACAACCGCCCGTTGTCCGCGTACTTCTTGATGATCGGCAGGTAAGCCCCCCAGATCGACCCGTACACGATGCTGCCGCCGGTCACGTAAGCGGTCTCCGGCGCCATCGTCAGGCCGAAGTTCGCGGGCATCCGCGCCAGCACGCCGTCGATGATCCGGATCAGGTTGGCCTGCGACGGTGACAGCGAGTTGATGTTGCCGCTGCCCACCAGCCCGGTCTCGATGTCGATGTCGATCCCGTCGAAGTTGTACCGCTGGAGGATCGGCACGACCGTGTTCACGAACCGGTCCGCCACCGCCGACGAGCTGAGGTCGATGCCCGCCGCCGCGCCGCCGATGGACATCAGGATCGTCGCCCCGGCCGCCTTCGCCGCGCACATCTCCGCGGGCGTGGCGACCTTGACGTCGGTGTCCATGCCGTCCTCCCACAGCACCGTGCCATCCGATCGGATCACCGGGAACGCCGCGTTGATCACGTTGTGGCCGTTGGCGGCGATGCGGCTGTCGGTGATGGGGATCCAGCCCAGTGGCGGGTGGACGCCGTTCTTCGCGCCGTCCCAGTTCTCCCAGTAGCCCTGGAGCACCTTCCCAGCAGGCCGGGACTTCACCGCGCACACGTCAGCCGCCGCATGCGCGACAGCACTGGCACAAGAAGCAATGAGCAAGACCGCCGCGACGAGAGCGAACAGCCTCGATGCCCGATGGGTCATTTCCGCCCATGTCCAATCCCGGCGGCCAGAAGTGATCTATCGGCGAACCTCATGGAAGCAGGGGCCGCGAGCGCGCCACAACCCGACGATCGGCGCAACCTCTGGTACGACAGCGGTCATGGGTGACATCGCGGTGGTCGGAGGCGGGGTGATCGGCCTGACCTGCGCGCTGCGGCTCGCGGAGGAGGGCCACCGGGTCGAGGTGGTGTCGGCGACCCCGCCCGCCGACACGGTGTCGGCCGTGGCGGGCGGTCTGTGGTTCCCGTACAAGGCCGCTCCGGTCGACGCCGTGCTGCGCTGGGGACAGGTCTCCCTGAGCCGTTTCCGGGAACTGAGTCCGGCCGCCGGCGTGGTGTGGCGGGAGGGCGTAGTCCTGCACCGCACCCCCGACCCGGACCTGTCCTGGACCACCGCCGTCCCCGCCCACCCCACGACCACCCTGCCGCCCGGTGTCCTCTCCGGCCTGGTCTGCACCCTGCCGGTCGTCACCATGCCGACCTACCTGGCATGGCTGGTGGACCGCTGCGCCGCAACCGGCGTGTCGTTCCGCTCGCACGACGTCCACCACCTCGACGAGCTACCCCACAAGACCATCGTCGTCGCGGCCGGCCTGCGCTCCGGCGAGCTGCTGGACGACGACACCCTGGTCCCGGTGCGCGGACAGGTCGTCCGGCTGGCGAACCCAGGCTTGACCCGCTGGCTGGTCGACGACGACAACCCCGCCGGCCTGACCTACGTGATCCCGCGCGGCGACCACGTGGTGTGCGGCGGCACGGCCGACGAGGGCGCGACCGACCTCACCCCGTCGCCGGAGGTCGAACGTGGCATCCTGGCCCGCGTCCACGCCCTGGTCCCGGCCCTGCGCGACGCGCCCGTGGTGTCCCGCGCGGTCGGGTTGCGGCCGGTCCGGCCCGCCGTGCGCGTGGACCGGGTCGAGCGCGGCGGCAAGACCGTGGTCTCGTGCTATGGCCACGGCGGTTCGGGTGTCACGCTGTCCTGGGGCTGTGCCGAGGACGTGGTGCGGCTGACCGGTTTGTGATCGGGTCGGGACGGGCAACACCGTGGGGGAGAGGGGGTGAGCGGACGTGGGAACCGGTGGCGTGGTGGCCGCGGCGGCGCTGGCGGGCGTGGTGGCGGCCGGGGCCGGCGGGCTGGCCGCGCCGGACGACGAGCCGTGGCGGGCGCTGGGCCTGGAGGTGGTCGACCGGGTCACCCAGGACGACTCCGAGTGCGTGTCCCACTCGTTCGGCCAGGTCCGCGACCTGCTGACGGCCACGCCGTGCGTGTCGCTGACCCGGCTGCTGATGACCGTCCGGGACGACGACGGGACGCTGATCGCGGTGTCCGCCGCGTGGGTGCAGTTCGAGCGGCCCGAGATCGCGGCCGAGTGGAAGCGCGTGGAGGACATCCACGGCACCGGCGACATCAGCCCGCTCTCGTCGTCCCTGCTCCAGCTGGACCCGATCAAGTTCACCGCCCACCACTACGACTCGCAGCTGCTGGACACCACCGTGGTGATCGCCGAGTCCGAGCCGGTGGAGGGCCAACCCACCCCGGAGCTGCTCAAGGACGTCGCCAAGGTCGCCGTCCGCACACCCCGCCCCTGAAGCACATCCCGGCCCTGACCCGCACATCCCGCCCCTGACCAGTGCTTTTGCCGTATCGGCAAGAAATGTGGCAGGCCGGCGCGACCCCGGTGCACAGTGCGGCCATGACGACTGCCGAACAGTACTGGGAGACCTTCTACGCCGACCGCGACCAGGTGTGGAGCGGCCGGGTGAACCCGTTGCTGGAGCGCGAGGTCCGCGACCTCGAACCCGGCACCGCGCTCGACCTCGGGTGCGCGGAGGGCGGTGACGCCGTCTGGCTCGCCGCGCGCGGGTGGCGGGTCACCGGTGCCGACATCTCCGCCACCGCCCTGGCCAGGGCGGCGGTGCGGGCGCGGGAGGCCGGGGTGGGCGACCGGATCACCTGGGAGCGCCACGACCTCGCCGAGTCCTTCCCGGACGGCGAGTTCGACCTGGTGTCCGCCCAGTTCCTGCACTCGCCGGTGGAACGCGAGGGCGAGCGGGACGCCGTGCTCAAGCGCGCCAAGGACGCCGTCGCGCCGGGCGGGGTGCTGGTGGTCGCCGGGCACGCGGGCTGGCCGTCGTGGCAGCACGACCACCCGCACGCCGACTACCGCTTTCCGACCACCGCCGACGTCCTGGCCGCGTTGGACCTGGGCGAGGACTGGGTGGTGGAGACCGACGAGGTGGTCGAGCGCGAGCACAACGGCCCCGACGGGGAGCCCGGCACCCGCACCGACAACGTGGTCCGCGTGCGCCGCCTGCGGTGAGCGTCAGCGCGGTGAGCGTCAGCGCGAGCGGGCGCGCAGGTGCGCCCGCTCGCCCTGCTGGCCGAACAGGGTCAACAGCTCCACCGGGTGGGCGTCGGCGGCGTCGAAGAAGTGCGGCACGTGGGTGTCGAACTCGGCCGCCTCGCCCGGCTTGAGCACCAGCTCCTGCTCGCCCAGGTACAGCCGCAGCTTCCCGTCCAGCACGTACATCCACTCGTAGCCCTCGTGCACGCGCAGCTCGGGCTCGACGTGCGCCCGCACCCCCGGGATGATCATCTTGAACGCCTGCAACCCGCCCGCCCGGCGGGTCAGCGGGATGATCGTCCGCCCGCCCCGTCGCACCGGCTTGAGGTGCACGCGCGGGTCGCCGGTGTTGGGCGCGCCGACCAGCTCGTCCAGCGGCACGCCGTGCGCGCGGGCCAGCGGCAGCAGCAGCTCCAGGTTGGCCCGCCGCTGCCCGCTCTCCAACCGGGACAGCGTGCTCTCCGAGATCCCCGTCTCGGCCGCGAGGTCGGCCAGCGTCACCTCGCGCTGCTTGCGGATCGCCCGCAGCCGGGGACCGACCGCCTTGAGCACGTCGTCGAAGTCGTCCACCCCGCCCACCTTGCCGAATCGGCAAGCCCCAGGCAAACCGGCAGGCCGGGGCTAGACGAGTAATGCGCAACTCGGGAGGGCAGAGGCGCAGGGCATGCTCGTCGCCCCTCACACGGCCCTTCGCGCCGCAGGGCGCGCCTTGTCCTTTGGGCTCGCGCAGCAGACCTCCCAACTTGGGCTTCTTCCGTCATCCCCGTATGGCCTGCCCGAAGGGCTACC
>NZ_JBBEGC010000217.1:0-6805 GCF_037401995.1 Saccharothrix sp. CCNWYY140 | reverse complement strand
TTCGGGCAGGCCATACGGGGATGACGGAAGAAGCCCAAGTTGGGAGGTCTGCTGCGCGAGCCCTTCGAAAAGCGCGCCCTGCGGGCGGGCGCGGGGGTGCGGGGAGCGAAGAGCGTGCCCTGCGCCTCTGCCGTCCCCACTTACGCATTGCTCGTCTAGCGCACCGTGAACTGCTGCCAGGGCGGCAGGCTGACCCAGTTCCCGTCCTGCTGGTAGGCCAGGTAGTAGGTGTGGGTGCCGCGCGCGGCGAACCGGCGCGAGGCCTCGACCGTGCGGGGCGTGGTGTCCAGGTGGACGTCGTCGAGCACGGGGAAGTCCCGGGCCGTGCCCTTCTCGTCCTTGACCCGGACGACCACCTTCGACAGCGTCACCGACCGGTCCGCGCTGAGCGTCGCCGTCACCACGACGGTGTTCCCCGCGACCGGCTCGGCGGGCTCGACGGCCAGCGACCCGACGATCGTCACGTCCCCCGACACGACGTCGACCGGCACCAGCTCGGGCTCCGACAGCCGCACCACGACCACGACCGCCGACACGGCCAGTACCGCGCCCGCCACGAGCCCCACCCACACCCGCATGATCCCCACGGTACGGCCCGGCGGGTGGCCTTTTGCGGCCAGGTCGCGCCCGTGCGGGGTCCGCGGTGGCGACCATGAGCGCGATGAAACGACACGGGACTTCCGCGCTCGCGGCCGTGCTGGCCGTGGGGGCGCTGCACGTCATCGGTGGCACGGCGAGCGCGGCACCACCGCCCGGAGCGTGCCACAACGCCGAGCCCGCCCACCCCGCCGTGCGGGAACAGCCGTGGGCGCAACAGGTGCTGGACCCGCGCCGGGTCTGGCCGCGCAGCCGGGGCGCGGGGGTGCTGGTCGCCGTCGTGGACTCCGGCGTCGACGCCGACCACCCCCAACTGCGCCGACCCGGCAAGGTGCGCGAGGGCCGGGACTTCGTGCGCGGCGAGCGGTCGGGCGCGTACGACTGCGTGTCGCACGGCACGGGGGTCGCGGGCATCATCGCGGCCGACCCGGTGCCGGGCATCGGGTTCCACGGCCTCGCGCCGGACGCGGAGATCCTGCCGGTGCGGGTCAGCGAGCGGGACATCGGCGACCGGGGCGAGTCGCTGCGCATCGACCCGCGGGTGCTGGCGGACGGCATCCGGTACGCGGCGGACATGGGCGCGAAGGTGGTCAACCTGTCCCTGGCGGGCTTCGACGACAACCCCGTGGTGCGCGAGGCGGTGGCGTACGCGGTGGGCAAGGACGCGCTGGTCGTGGCCGCGGTCGGCAACGGCCAGCGCGACGCGACCACCGAACTGCCGTCCTTCCCGGCGGGCTACGACGGTGTGCTGGGTGTCGGGGCGGTCGACATCGACGGCGCCCGGTTCACCGGCTCGCAGGTGGGCACGTACGTGGACCTGGTCGCGCCCGGAAGCCAAGTCGTGGCAACCACACGCGTGGACGGCCATTCCTATGTGGACGGTACGAGCTTCGCGGTCCCGTTCGTGTCGGCGACCGCCGCCCTGGTCCGCTCGGCGTGGCCCGAACTGACTGCGACCCAAGTGGCGCAACGACTTCTGGCCACCGCCGACCCGGCGCGCGGTGGACGCGGCAGCCCAGCGTACGGCGCGGGTCTGGTCGACCCGTACCGCGCGGTCACCGACGGCGTGGACACAGCCCGCCCGGCCGACCTGCCCCCACACGTGCCGGCACCACCGGACCAGGCCGCCCTCTCCCAGGCTCACTGGCTGGAAACCACCAGCAGCGCGGCGAAAACCGGTGCCGCGGTGGCTCTGGGCGCGGTCGTGGCGGTCGTCCTGTTCGTCTTGGTGTACCGGCGCGGCCGACGTCGTCGCTGGCAACCGACCTGGTCAGCGCCCCTGCCGTCCCGACCGGTCGTGGTCGAACCGCCCGAACAAACCTTCCTGGTCACCGAGAACTGACGAAGGCCCCGGCAACGCAGCCGGGGCCTTCCTCGGTGCAAACGGTCAGCTCGACACGGTCCGCCGGGCCTGCTCCAACGCGTCCCGCATCAGCTCCTTGGCCGTGTCGGTCGCCTGGGCCTGCTGGAGGACCGCCTGGTCGTGCTGGTCGGCGTGCTTCGACCAGATGCCCTGCGTCACGTCCAGCTCGGAGCCCGCCGCGTCGGTGAAGTACGACCCCACCGCGTCCTGCACGTAGCGGTACTGCTGGGAGGCGGTGTCGATGTTCTGGCTCGCGGTGTTCTGCATCTGGCCCACCGCGCCGGCGATGGTGTCGAACACCATCCTGATCTCGGTCATGCTCGATCCCCTTCCGGTGCTAGCCGTTGATGACGGAGGCGACGCCGAAGCTCACGCCGCCGACCACCTGGTTGCTGTCGGCGTCGACCGACTCGTACAGGTTCGCGACCACGCGGGTGTTGTCGGCCTGCTGCTGCAACATGTTCGTGAGCCGCTGGCTGTCCCCCAGCCGCGCCTCCTCCACCGAGGCGAACGCGGTGTGCGCGGTCCCGGTCCAGCTGGACCCGGCCAGCTGGGCGTTGTGGTTGCCCAGCGCGACGCTGTTGTTGCCGATCTCCTCGGCGTGCGCCCCGGTGTTGTTCGACAGACCGAGCAGGCCCTCGGTCTCGCCGTGGAGAAAGTTGCCGGCCATCGGCACTCCCCTCTCTGCCAGTGAAGGCCTGGGTCGGCCCCGATCTGCACGCTATGTCGGCCCACAGGGGAAAACCGCCCGGTGGCGCGTTCCTGCCACGGCCGGCCGCCGACCCCTCCGCCACCCGACCATTCGGTGTCATGGCGACTGTCGTGGTGAAGAGGCCGGCCCGCGTGCCCGCGCCGGAGATGCCGGCGGGCGAGCTGATCCTCCAGCCGCCGCCGGAGATCCCTCCGCCGCCCGGCCGGCAGTGGGTGCAGCTGCTCACCGTGCTGCCGATGGTGGCCATGATGGGCGCGACGATCCTGTTGTTCTCCGGCAGCATGACCGGGCAGATCCGGTTCGTCGTCTACGGCCTGATGGGCGTGGGCATGCTGGGCATGGTCGTGATGGGCCTGGTGCAGGGCGGCGGTCCGAGCAAGCGGGAGATGGGGCACGCCCGCCGCAAGTACCTGCGGCACCTGGCGCAGCACCGGTTGCGGCTGCGGCGGTCGGTGCGGCGGCAGCGGGCGGTGATGGAGTACCTGCACCCCGATCCCGGTTCGCTGTGGTCGCTGGTCGCGAGCCACCGGCTGTGGGAGCGACGCCGGGACGACCCGGACTTCGGCGTCGCCCGGATCGGCCGGGGCGCGCAGAGCCCGACCACGGCGGTCGTCGCGCCGGACACGAAACCGCTGGAGGAGCTGGAACCCCTGTCCGCGTTGGCGTTGCGGCGGTTCATCACCACCTACGCCACCGTGGACCGGCTGCCGGTCGCCATCGCCGTCAACGGGTTCAGCCGCGTCCACCTGCGCGGCGACCGCACCGCCGCGCTCGGCCTCGCCCGAGCCCTCGTCGCCCAGCTGGCCACCCTCCAGTCCCCCGAGGACCTGCGGATCGCCGTGTGCGCGGACGAGAAGCACCGTCCGGACTGGGAATGGCTCAAGTGGCTGCCGCACGCCGTGCACCCCGAGCACACCGACGCCCTCGGCCCGCTGCGGCTGGTCGCGGCGACCGTGCCCGCGCTGGAGTCCATGCTGGAGGAGGAACTGGCCAAGCGCCCGCGGTTCGACCCGGACGTGGACGCCCGCTCACCCGGACCGCACCTGGTGGTGCTGCTGGACGGCGGTTCGGTCGCCGGCTCGGGCCACCTGATGACGGGTGGCGGCGTCGAGGGTGTGACGGTCCTCGACCTCACCACCACCCCGCCCCGAGCGGTCGACCGCACCACGGTGGTGCTGGACGTCGCCCCTGACGGCGAACTGACCGCCGAAACCTCCGACGGCGCAACGACCTTGGGCGTCGCCGACGCGTTCGGCCCGCAAGCGGCCGAAGGCCTGGCAAGGCAGCTAGCTCCCTTGCGGCTGACCGCGGGCGTGCGCAGCGACCAGCCTATGACCGCCGAACTGGGCCTGTCCGACCTGCTGGAACTCGGCGACCCGTACGCGTTCGACCCAGACGACACGTGGGTCCCGCGCCCCAACCGCGACCGACTGCGGGTCAAGTACGGCATCCGCGGCGACGGCACTCCGATCGAACTGGACCTCAAGGAGTCCGCGCAGGACGGCATGGGTCCGCACGGCTTGCTGATCGGCGCGACCGGCTCCGGCAAGTCGGAGCTGCTGCGCACGCTGGTCCTGGCGCTGGCCGTGACGCACCCACCCAGCTCGCTGAACTTCGCGCTGGTGGACTTCAAGGGCGGTGCCACGTTCACCCGCCTGGACGCCCTGCCGCACACCAGCGCGGTGATCACGAACCTCGCCGACGAGCTCCACCTGGTCGACCGCATGACCGACGCCATCAACGGCGAACTGATCCGCCGCCAGGAACTCCTGCGCGCCGCCGGCAACTTCTCCTCCCTCCGCGACTACGAGAAGGCCCGCGCCGCCGGCGCCCCGCTCCCGGAGGTCCCCACCCTGCTGGTGATCTGCGACGAGTTCTCCGAGCTTCTTTCCGCCAAGCCGGACTTCATCGACATGTTCGTCCAAATAGGACGAGTAGGCCGCTCGCTAGGCGTCCACCTCCTTCTCGCCTCGCAACGCCTCGAAGAGGGCCGGTTGCGCGGCCTGGAAACCCACCTGTCGTACCGGATCGGCCTACGGACGTTCTCTGAGCTGGAGAGCCGCGCAGTGCTAGGCGTGTCAGACGCGTTCCAACTACCGCGCGCTCCCGGACACGGTTTCCTCAAGGTCGGCATGGACCCGATGGAACGCTTCCGAGCCGCATACGTGTCCGGCGTACACCAGCACCACACCAGCCCCACCGCGCCCGCCTCCGGCGCAGAACGCTTTGTGCTGCACGAATTCACCACTTCCTACGTCGCCCCAGACCTGGACCTGAACGAGCCCACTCCCGACCCAGACCAAGACGCCGTAGGCGAAACCCTCCTCGACATCCTCGTGGACCGCCTGTCCGGCCGCGGCACCCCCGCCCACCAGGTGTGGCTCCCACCGCTGAAGGAGTCGCCCACCCTGGACGCCCTGCTCCCCGCCCCGGCGGTCGACCCGCACCGCGGCCTGACCGCAGGCGAGGGCGGCCTGAAACCGGTACTGGGCTTGGTGGACCGCCCGTTCGAGCAACGCCGCGACCCGCTGGTGCTGGACCTGTCGGGCGCGGCCGGCCACGTGCTCGTCCTGGGCGCACCGCAAACCGGCAAGAGCACCACCCTGCGCACCCTCATCACCGCACTGGCCCTCACCCACACCCCACGCGAGGTCCAGTTCTACTGCCTGGACTTCGGCGGCGGCGCCCTGACAGCCGTGAGCGACCTACCGCACGTCAGCGGCGTGTCCGGCCGCCTGTCCACCGGCGCCGTCCGCCGCACGGTAGCCGAGGTGGCCACCATCCTCGCCCAGCGCGAACGCCTGTTCGCCGAACACGGCATCGACGGCATGGCCACGTACCGCAAGCTGAGGGCCGAGGGCCGGTTCGCCGAACACCCGCACGGTGACGTGTTCCTGGTCATCGACGGCTGGCAGACCTTGCGAGGCGAGTTCGCCGACCTGGAGGAGTCGGTCGGCGACATCGCGGCCCGCGGCCTGTCCTACGGCGTGCACGTGGTGGCGAGCGCAGCAAGGTCGTTCGACCTGCGCATGAACATCCGCGACTTGTTCGGCAGCAAACTAGAACTGCGCATCGGCGACCCGATCGACTCGGTCGTGGACCGCCGAGCAGCGATGAGCGTGCCGGTGGACGCGCCGGGCAGGGGCATCTCGATGAGCGCCCACCAGATGCTCATAGCCCTCCCCAGGATCGACGGCACCCCCAATGCAGCCGACAGCACCGACGCCCTACGTGCCCTGGTCACGGCAATCTCCCAAGCCTGGCAAGGCGACCGAGCCCCTTCCGTCCGCTTGCTCCCAGGCGTCCTACCCATGACCGAACTCCCCACCCAAGACCACCTCACCGGCCCCGAGGCCGGCCTAGCGGTAGGCATCCACGAAAAGGACCTGTCCCCCCTCCGCCTGGACTTCACCACCGACCCACACTTCTTCCTGCTGGCAGACACCCAATCCGGCAAAACCTCGTTCCTCCGAGCCCTGTCCCACCGCATCACCGCCGCGTACCCCCCGGAACAGGCGCGAATAATCCTGGTAGACCACCGACGCAGCCTCCTGGACGAGGTCCCCAAGGAACACCTGCTGGGCTACGGCACCAACGACACCCACAGCCGAGGCCTACTGGCCGAGGTAGCGGAAGCCATGACCCAACGCCTCCCCGGCCCGGACGTGACAGCGGAGCAACTGAGGTCGCGAAACTGGTGGAAGGGCCCGGAAATCTTCGTACTGGTAGACGACTACGACATGGTGGCCACCCACCAGGAACACCCGCTGATGCCGCTGCTGCCTCTGGTGGCACAGGGTTCGGACATCGGCCTGCACGTCGTCCTGGCCCGACGGACCGGCGGCGCGGGAAGAGGCCTGTTCGAACCTTTCCTGGCCCGCTTGAGGGAGGTGGGCACACCAGCCTTGATGATGTCCGGCGACCGCGACGAAGGCCCGTTGCTCGGCGGAATGCGCGCCCAGGTCCTTCCTCCAGGCCGAGGCTGGCTAATCGACCGCCGAGGCCACAAGGGCTTGGTCCAACTGGCTTGGCACCCCCCAACGACCTAGCACGGGATGCTACGCGCCGAAGGCGCGAGCCGAAGCGGCTAGCGCCCACGGGAAGGGCCTCGGTTTCTTTCCCCGTCCGGCCTG
>NZ_JBBEGC010000216.1:0-6811 GCF_037401995.1 Saccharothrix sp. CCNWYY140 | reverse complement strand
AGGCCATACGGGGATGACGGAAGAAGCCCAAGTTGGGAGGTCTGCTGCGCGAGCTACTTCGGGCGCCCTGCGGGCGCATGGGCTTTTTGTTATACCAGGCGGCGGTCTGAGGCCCAGCGGGAGAGTTCGTAGCGGTTTGAGAGTTGGGTTTTGCGGAGGACGCTGGATACGTGGGTTTCTACCGTCTTCACCGAGATGAAGAGTTCCGACGCGATCTCCTTGTACGCGTAACCCCGCGCCAGGAGGCGCAGCACGTCCCGCTCCCTCGGTGTCAGCAAGTCCAGTTCCGGGTCGCTGATCGGGGCTGCACCCGGCCTGTCCGCGAAGGCGTCCAGGACGAAGCCGGCCAGGCGGGGGCTGAAGACCGCGTCGCCCTCGGAGACTCGGACGACCGCTCGAACCAACTCCTGGCTGGAGATGGTCTTGGTGACATAACCCCTGGCACCCGCGCGGATCACAGCGATGACGTCCTCCGCCGCGTCCGACACCGACAGGGCCAGGAAGACCACCTCGGGCAGGGTGGTTCGGACCTGGCGCAGGACCTCTGCGCCGCCGCCGTCGGGCATGTGCACGTCCAGCAGGACGACGTCCGGGCGGACGTGGTTGATGCCCACCACCGCCTCGCCCACGGAGCCGGCCTCGCCGACGACGTCGACCTCGTCGGTGATCGAGTCCAGTTCGGCGCGCACTCCGGCGCGGAACAGTGCGTGGTCGTCCACGAGGAAGACCCGCACCGGTGTTTCCCGGCCTGTCACGTCCGCACCCCTCCTAGTTCCCGGACCTCGGCATGTACAGCTGCACTTCCGTCCCCTCGCCGGGGGTCGTGCGCAGCCGGACTTCGCCGCCGTGCCGGTCCATCCTCCCCCGGATCGAGTCCGCGAGGCCATGCCGGTCCTCGGGGACGGTGTCCGGGTCGAAGCCCTTGCCCCTGTCGCGCACGAAGACAGTCACGCGTTCGGGTTCCACTTCACCGTAGACGCTGATCTCGGCGACGCCCGCGTGCTTGGCCGCGTTGACCATCGCCTCGCGGGCCGCCTGGACCAGGGCCAGCAGGTTCGGGTCCAGTTCGCAGTCGCCAACTACGACCTGCTGGACGGTCAGGGCGAAGTGGTCCTCCACCTCGCCGGACGCCTTGGCGATGGCGGCGGACAGGGTGGTGGGTTGGGTGTTGTCCTCGACGTTGCGGCCGTACAGCCACTCGCGCAGTTGGCGTTCCTGGCCCCGGGCCAGGCGCTTGACCTCGCGCGGGTTCTCGGACTGCTTCTGGATCAGCGCCAGGGTTTGCAGCACGGAGTCGTGCAGGTGGGCGGCGATCTCGGCGCGTTCCTCGGTCCTGATGCGGACCCGGCGCTCCTCGCCCAGGTCGTTGATCAGCTTGATCCACAGGGGCACGGTCAGCACCGCCACGCCGCCGAGGGTCGCGACCACGGCGAGCAGCGCGAACCTCAACTGGTCGATGCCGTAGCTGTTGACCAGCAGCACGCCGATGCCGATGGCGACCAGCGCGACGCCCGCGAGCACCCGGACGATCGCCGACCTGCCACTGCCCAGCAGGCCGGACTTCGCGCCGTCGCGCCAGCGCCGTCGCTGGGCCTCGTCTGCCTCGCGCCACACCACGGCCGCGCCGACCAAGGCCACCGCGAGCGGGCCGACGATCCAGCCGCTGATCGGGCCCGACAGCAGGCCGCTGACCACCGCCGCGCCGATGCCCAGGGCGACCAGGCCCAGTGCCTGCTGGCGTTCCTTGGAACCGGACTGCCGCTCCGGTTCGGCGGCGTCGCGTTGCGGCACGAACAGCCACAGCAGGCCGTACGCGACGATGCCGACGCCGTTGAGCGCGGTCAGCGCGGCGAAGGCCGCGCGCACCCAGAACACGTCCACGCCGAGGTGGTCGGCCACGCCGCCGGCCACGCCCGCGACGACCCGGCCGCCGCGCCTGCGGCGCACGGGGTCCGGGTAGCGGGTCTGCCTGGCCGCGACCGGTTGCCTGTCCACGGTCTCCACCACCTGCGAGGTCACACCACCGATCGTCACACGAGCGGTGTTCGGATTCATCAGGGTTCCACCCGATGCGGGTTTCAGGGTGGGTCCCCGATGCGCATCGTGCCCGCTGACGGCGATGCTCGTCATCGTGAGCGGGAACCTGAGCGCAGCCGGCGTCGAAGAGACGCTGAAGGACTTCTGGGTCAGCAGGCCCAGGCGGCCACACGCGGGACGCAAGATCGCCGGTGTCGCCGCCGGTATCGCCGAGCGGTACCAGATCGACCCGGTGATCGTCCGGGTGGCGTTCGTGGCAATGGCGCTGTGCAACGGCGCCGGGGTCCTGGTCTACCTGTTGGGCTGGCTGTTCCTGGCCCAGCAGGACGACGAGGTGTCGGCCGCGGAGTCGCTGGTCGGCCGGGGCCGCAGCTCGACGCCCGCGCCGCTGACCGTGCTGCTCGGGCTGGCCCTGCTGCCGGCGACCGGGCTGTTCTTCGACGGCGGCTTCACGATGGTCGGCGGGCTCCTGCTGTCCGCCGGCGCGATCTACGCGCTGCACCGAGGCCGCGGCGCGCTGAACCGTCCCGCCCCGAGCCCCGAGGTGAGCCACGTGGACACCGCAGACGCCCCGACCACCCGCGTGACCCCGCCCGCCTGGGACCCGCTGGGCGCCGCGCCGTTCGCGTGGGACCTGCCGGAGCCGACGCCGACGACCCCGCCGGCGCCGGTCACGCCGACCCGCCCGCGGCGGCGCAAGTCCCGCGTGGCCGGGGCGACGTTCGGGCTGGCGCTGGTCGTGCTGGCCGGGTCGATCGTGGCGTCGGGGTACAGCGACTGGTTCACCGCGCCGCACGTCATCGGCCTGGTCGTGGCCACGCTCGGGCTCGGCATGGTGGTCGGCGCGTTCCGCGGCGGCGGCAAGGGCCTGATCGGGCTGGTCGTGCCGCTGAGCGTGGTGGGGGTCGTGATGACCTCGGTGAGCTTCCCGGAGTGGAACGAGTCCGACCGGTACGGCGACGTGTCGTCGCGGCCGACTGCCATCGCGGACGTGCAGTCGAAGTACGACTCGAACGTCGGCACGGTCGACGTGGACCTGACCGGGCTGCCGGCGTCGGGCTCGGTGAAGACGCAGGTCGAGGTCGGCCTGGGCGAGGTGCGCGTGGTCGTGCCGAAGAACGCCGACGTGGTCGCCACCTGCGAGGCCGACCTGGGCGCGGTGACGTGCCTGGACAAGCGGTCGGACGGCAAGAACCCGGAGGAGTGGGTGACGGACAACGGCCCCGACGGCGAGGGCGGGTTGAAGATCGAGCTCGACGTTCGGGCCGGCATGGGAGAGGTGGTGGTGAGCCGTGGCTGACCAGGAACTGCAAGAAAAGCGTGGCTTCGACGTGGTGGGCCTGGTGTTCGGGGTCGCGGCCCTGGTCGCCGCCGCCTACATGCTCTCCGACGGCGCGGCGTGGCCGGACTTCCTGGACCTGCGCTGGGCGCTCGCGGGCGGCGCGATGGTGATCGGCCTGGGCCTCCTCGCGAGCTCCGCCCGCCGCCGCTGACGCCCCACGACGAGAAGGGCCGCTCCTCACCACGAGGAGCGGCCCTTCTTCACGTCCGGGGCGGGATCACTCCCACTCGATGGTGCCCGGCGGCTTGCTCGTCACGTCGAGCACGACCCGGTTGACCTCCGCGACCTCGTTGGTGATCCGGGTCGAGATGCGTTCCAGCACGTCGTAGGGCAGGCGGGTCCAGTCGGCGGTCATCGCGTCCTCGGAGGACACCGGGCGCAGGACGACCGGGTGGCCGTAGGTGCGGCCGTCGCCCTGGACGCCCACGCTGCGCACGTCCGCCAGCAGCACGACCGGGCACTGCCAGATGGTGCGGTCCAGGCCCGCCGAGGTCAGCTCCTCGCGGGCGATCGCGTCGGCCTTGCGCAGGATGTCCAGGCGCTCGCCGGTCACCTCGCCGATGATCCGGATGCCCAGGCCCGGCCCCGGGAACGGCTGCCGCTGCACGATGGTCTCCGGCAGGCCCAGCTCGGTCCCGACCCGGCGGACCTCGTCCTTGAACAGCGCCCGCAGCGGCTCGACCAGGGTGAACTGGAGGTCGTCGGGCAGGCCGCCGACGTTGTGGTGGCTCTTGATGTTCGCCGTGCCCGCGCCGCCGCCGGACTCGACCACGTCCGGGTAGAGGGTGCCCTGCACGAGGAACTGGTAGTCGCCCTCGGCCTTCAGGTCCCGCTCGGCCTGCTCGAACACGCGGATGAACTCGCGGCCGATGATCTTGCGCTTCTCCTCGGGGTCGGTGACCCCGGCGAGGGCGTTCAGGAACCGCTCGCGCGCGTCCACGGTGACCAGCTTCACGCCGGTGGCGGCCACGTAGTCCCGCTCGACCTGCGCCCGCTCGCCCGCCCGCAGCAGGCCGTGGTCGACGAACACGCAGGTCAGCCGGTCCCCGATGGCACGCTGGACGAGCGCCGCCGCGACGGCGGAGTCCACGCCGCCGGACAGGCCGCAGATCGCCTTGCCGTCGCCGATCTGCTCCCGGATGCGCGCGACCTGCTCGTCCACGATCGACGAGGTGGTCCACTGGGGCCGGATGCCCGCGATCTCGTGCAGGAACCGCCGCAGCACCTCCTGGCCGTGCGGCGAGTGGCCGACCTCGGGGTGGTACTGCACGCCCGCGAACCGGCGCTCCCGGTCCTCGAACGCGGCCACCGGCGCGCCGTCGCTGGACGCGGTCACGGTGAAGCCCTCGGGGGCCTTGGTCACGCAGTCGCCGTGGCTCATCCACACCGGGTGGCTGCCGGGCAGCTCCTCGTGCAGCAGGCCGCCCGCGGACTGCACGTTGACCTCGGTGCGCCCGTACTCGCGGGTCCCGGTGTGCTCGACGGTGCCGCCCAACGCGCCCGCCATCGCCTGGAAGCCGTAGCAGATGCCGAACACCGGCACGCCCACCTCGAACAGCTTCGGGTCCACCTGCGGCGCACCCGGCTCGTAGACGCTGGACGGCCCGCCGGACAGCACGATCGCCGCCGGGTCCTTCTCCAGCAGTTCGGCCACGCTCGCGGTGTGCGGCACGACCTCGGAGTAGACCTGTGCTTCGCGCACGCGACGGGCGATCAGCTGCGCGTACTGCGCACCGAAGTCGACGACCAAGACGGGGCGGCTGCTGGTTTCGGACACGGCTGACATCGTCTCAGACCTGCACCGGATGCTCAGAACGGCCTAGGTTGTGCCCTATGGACGCGTTCACCCCGCAGCCCCGGCCCTGCTGGATCGCCGGACGCCCGGAGCAGGGCACGGGTGCCATCACCGTCAGCCACCCCTACGACGGCACGGAGGTGGCGTCGGTCGCCGTACCCGGCCCCGACCAGGTGGAACGTGCGGTGGCCGCGGCGGCTGCCGTGACCAGGGAATTCCGCCGCACCCCGGCACACGTGCGCGCCAAGGCCCTGCTGCACGTCTCACAGGCCTTGGCCGACCGCGCCGAGGAGATCGCGGAAACGATCACCGCCGAGAACGGCAAGCCCCTCAAGTGGGCGAACATCGAGGTCCAACGAGCGGTCAACACCTTCCGCTTCGCGGCCGAGGAAGCCAGGAGGTTCACCGGCGACCTCCAACGCCTGGACACCGACACGAACGGCGAGGGCCGCCTGGCGGTGGTCCGACGGGTCCCCCGCGGTCCCGTGCTGGCCGTGGCCCCTTTCAACTTCCCGCTGAACCTGGTGGCCCACAAGGTCGCCCCGGCCCTGGCCGTAGGCGCTCCGGTGATCGTGAAGCCCGCTTCCGCGACCCCGTTGTCGGCGTTGTTGTTGGGCGAGATCCTGGCCGAGGCGGACCTGCCGGAGGGCGCCTTCTCCGTGCTGCCGGTGCGCGGCGCGGACATGAAGTCCCTGGTCACCGACGAGCGCTTGCCGGTGATCTCGTTCACCGGCTCGACGTCGGTCGGTTGGTCCTTGACCGACAGCGCACCCCGCAAGCACGTGCTGATGGAACTGGGCTCGAACAGCGCCGCCATCGTGTGCCCGGACTGGCCGGACTTGGACTGGGCAGCCTCCCGCATCGCGACCTTCGGCAACTACCAGGCAGGGCAGTCCTGCATCGCGGTACAGCGGGTGCTGGTGCACCGGGACGTGGCCGAGGAGTTCGTGCCGAAGCTGGTCGAGAAGGTGCGCGCCCTCAAAACTGGTGACCCCCACGACCCGGAGGTCGAGGTCGGCCCCTTGATCGACGAGGACAACGCCCGTCGCGTCGAGGAGTGGGTGACGGAGGCCGTCTCCGGCGGGGCGACCCTGCACGTCGGCGGCGGCCGGAAGGGGACGTCGGTGGAGCCCGCCGTGCTGACGGACGTGCCGGCGGAGGCGCGGCTATGGCACCAGGAGGTGTTCGGGCCGGTGCTGGCGGTGTCCGTGGTGTCGTCGGTGGCGGAGGCGTTCGAGCAGGCGAATGCGACCGAGTACGGGTTGCAGGCAGGCGTGTTCACACGGGACGTCACGGTCGCGTTCGAGGCGGCGGCGGAGTTGGAGGTGGGCGGTGTGATCATCGGGGATGTGCCGTCTTATCGGGCCGACCAGATGCCTTATGGCGGGGTGAAGGGGTCGGGGACTGGGCGGGAGGGGGTGCGGTCGGCGATGGAGGACTTCACCGAGGAACGCACAATGGTCCTCACCGGCATCGCCCTCTAGCAAACGACCACCACAACAACGCAAGCTTCAAGGGCGCGCGCAGCGCGCTTCCACGAAGCTCGCGCAGCAGACCGCTCCCCCTGGGCTTCTTCCGTCATCCCCGTATGGCCTGCCCGAAGGGCTACCACGCTTTTGGTCGGGTGCAGCCGAAAT
>NZ_JBBEGC010000215.1:0-7099 GCF_037401995.1 Saccharothrix sp. CCNWYY140 | reverse complement strand
TACGGGGATGACGGAAGAAGCCCCCGCCCTTGTCCTTCCGTCCATCCTTGGCGGCCTGCCCGCCGGCGAGGCGCTTTTAATCTTTAGACAGGCGCTTCGCTTCCTCAAGCCCACGCTTCGCGGGTCCAAACGGGACGCGCTCCCCGCTCGCAAGCTCGAACGCGCTTCGCGCTCTTGAACGCGCGGCAGCTCAGCCCGCCGCCTCAGCTCGGCCAGTGAGCGCGCCAGTCCTCAGCGGTCAACTTGCCAACACCCGCAGCCCGAGCCGACCGCTCCGCCGCCCGCACCTGCGCCTCGAACCGCCGAGCCACCGCCCGCAACTCGGTCTCCGGATCCTCCCCAGCCAACTTCGCCAAGGCAGCCACGGCGAACAACGTGCTCCCGACGTCATCCCCCTCCGGCAACAAATCCACCGGCAACCCCGCCCGAGCAGTCCGCTGAGCGAGCTTCCCCGCCAAAGCCACCGCAGGCTGCCCAGTAGCCACCCCATCCACACTGGACTCGCGCTGCTTCTCGACCTGCTTCAGCTCTTCCCACCGATGCTGCTGCGTATGCGCATCCCGAACCGCCGGATCATGCCCCTCGAACACATGCGGATGACGCCCGACCAACTTGGTCACCAGATCCCCGGCCACCCCATCGATGTCGAACGGCTCGGCATCCTCCGCAGCAATCCGCGCATGGAACAGAACCTGCAACAGCACGTCCCCAAGCTCCTCGCGCAACGCCACCCGATCGCCATCCTCGATGGCCTCCAGCAGCTCGTAGGTCTCCTCCACGAGGTACTGCCGCAAAGACTTGTGATCCTGCTCCGCGTCCCAAGGACACCCACCCGGCGAGCGCAACCGATCCATGACCAGGGCCGCGTCCACCAACGCCGTCCCCACCGGGCCACGCACCACCGAGGCACCGGAAGCGATCAACTCCCGCGCCCGAGGGTCGTCCAACGACCCGGTCAGGTACACAACCGGACCTTCGACCCCCGCATCCCACGCAGTCACCCCCTCCCACACCGAAAGGTCCAGGTCAGGGGAAGCGAAGACCGCCGCCGCGCCCCGAAGAGCGGGGAGCGCGGCGGCGGGCAGGACGGTCTGGGAACCCAGGAGGACGACGGTGCTCACGACTTCGAACGTACCGCCGCCTGGTAGCCGCTCAGCGTCTGCTCGTTCGCGGCGCACGCGATGCCGGACGGGTCCCACACGCCGAAGCGCGGGTTGACCTTGATCTCCGGGTCGCCGGCCAGCCGTTGCGCCAGCCGCACGCCGATGCTCTCCAGCGTGCGCAGTGCCAACTGCTCGGTGGACGCCTCGCCGCGCGGGCGGGCGTTGTCCTTGAAGTCGGTCACGTAGGCGACGATCCACTGCGCGTTGCCCTGCTCGGGCGCGAAGGCCACGACCGTGCCGGGGGCCACGCCGAACAGCGGGGTCGCCGCGAACTTCGGGGCCTCGGCCGAGTGCAGCTTCTCGCCCAGGCCGGCCAGCTGCTGGCCGTCGGGGCTCTGCGGCGCGGCCTTGACGAACTCGGCCATCTTGGCCGGGTCCTTCTCGACCTGCTTGGCCTTGTCCTTCGCGTCGGTGTCGTCCTTGGCGTAGAAGTAGTCGAACGTGACTTCCATCTTGTCGACGTGCTTGCGCGCCAGTTCGACCGCGAGCAGCTGGTCCTTGACCCGCTCGCGGATGGTCGTGGAGTCGTAGACGGTGCCCTCGGAGGCGACCTCGGGGCCGCCGGCGTCGGCCAGCGCCTTGGTGACGGCGTCCTCGGACACCGTGACGCCCTGGCGGTCCGCGGCGCGCACCAGCAGCTCGTGCCGCAGGTAGTTGCTCATCGCGATCCGCGAGACCTCGTCGAACTTGTGCTGTTCCTGGAGCTTCTGGGCGTCCGGCTCCTTCTTCCGGATCACGTCCAGCCGCTGCTGGACCTGCTGAAGGGGGATGACGGAGTCGCCGACGATGGCGGCAGCGCCCACCTGGCTCGGGCCGGTGCCGCAGCCCGCCACCAGGAGTGCGACCGCCGCGCCGACCAGGGTGAAGCGCCTCTGCACTGTCCTCACGCCGGCTACCTTCTCACGAACCCGTGACGCCGCCCACGGGTGTACCCGCCAACGACTCCAAAAAGTGAGCGCACCAGTCGATCAGTTCCTGGTCCCGGAGCAGGGGTGCGCCCATTCGGCCGCCGGCGGCTCCCTCGGTCGGCCTAGGCACGTTCACGGTGCCCGTGACCTGCTTGTACACCGCCTTCGGGAACAGCCGCCGCATCCGGACCAGCTGCGAGTCCCTCAGCTCCAGCGGCGCGAAGCGGATGGTGCCGCCCTGCACCGCGACCTCGGTGACGCCGTGGGCGCGGCACGTCTGCCGGAACCGGGCCACGGCCAGCAGCCGCTCGACGGGCAGCGGCGGGGTGCCGTAGCGGTCCTTCAGCTCGTCCCACACCGCCTGCAACGCGGCCTCGTCGCCCGCCGCCGCGATCTTGCGGTACGCCTCCAGGCGCAGCCGCTCGCCGGGCACGTAGTCGTGCGGGATGTGCGCGTCGACCGGCAGGTCCACCCGGACCTCGGCCAACTCCTCCTCGCCGTCGACCTCCGCGCCCGCGTGCCGGCGGAACGCCTCGACGGCCTCGCCGACCAGCCGCACGTACAGGTCGAACCCGACGCCGGCGATGTGCCCGGACTGCTCGGCGCCCAGGATGTTGCCCGCGCCGCGGATCTCCAGGTCCTTCATGGCCACGGCCATGCCCGCGCCCAGCTCGGTGTTCTGCGCGATGGTCGCCAGCCGGTCGTGCGCGGTCTCGGTCAGCGGGGCCTCCGGCGGGTACAGGAAGTAGGCGTACCCGCGCTCGCGGCCCCGGCCGACGCGTCCGCGCAGCTGGTGCAGCTGGGACAGGCCGAGCATGTCGCCGCGCTCGACGATGAGCGTGTTGGCGTTGGAGATGTCCAGGCCGGTCTCGACGATCGTCGTGCACACCAGCACGTCGTACTCGCGCTCCCAGAACCCCTGGATGATCTTCTCCAGCTTGTCCTCGTTCATCTGGCCGTGCGCGGTGACCACGCGGGCCTCCGGCACCAGGTCCCGGATGCGGCGGGCGGCCTTCTCGATCGACGACACCCGGTTGTGCACGTAGAACACCTGGCCGTCGCGCAGCAGCTCGCGCCGGATCGCCGCGCCGACCTGCTTGTCGTCGTACGGGCCGACGTAGGTCAGGATCGGGTGCCGCTCCTCGGGCGGGGTGAGGATGGTGGACATCTCGCGGATGCCCGCCAGCGACATCTCCAGCGTGCGCGGGATCGGCGTGGCGGACATGGTGAGCACGTCCACGTGCGTGCGCAGCGCCTTGATGTGCTCCTTGTGCTCGACGCCGAACCGCTGCTCCTCGTCCACGATCACCAGGCCGAGGTCCTTGTACCGCAAGCCCTTCTGCAACAGCCGGTGCGTGCCGATGACGATGTCCACCTCGCCGTCGGCCAAGCCCGCGACGGTCTGCTCGGCCTCGGCCGGGTCGGTGAACCGGGACAGGCCCTTGACCTGCACCGGGAACGCGCGCATCCGTTCGGTGAAGGTGTTGAGGTGCTGCTGGGCGAGCAGGGTGGTGGGCACCAGGACGACGACCTGCTTGCCGTCCTGCACCGCCTTGAACGCCGCCCGCACGGCGATCTCGGTCTTGCCGTAGCCGACGTCGCCGCAGATCACCCGGTCCATCGGGACCGACCGCTCCATGTCGGCCTTGACCTCGTCGATCGCGGCCATCTGGTCGACGGTCTCGGTGAACGGGAACGCGTCCTCCAGCTCCCGCTGCCACGGGGTGTCGGTGGCGAAGGCGTGGCCGGGCGCGGACTGGCGGGCGGCGTAGAGCTGCACCAGCTCGGCCGCGATCTGCTTGACCGCCTTGCGCGCCTTGGCCTTGGTGTTCTTCCAGTCGCTGCCGCCGAGCCTGTTCAGCGTGGGCAGCTCGCCGCCGACGTACCGGGACACCTCGTCGAGCTGGTCGGTGGGCACGAACAGCCGGTCGCCGGGCTGGCCGCGCTTGGAGGACGCGTACTCCAGCACCAGGTACTCGCGGGTGGCGCCGGCCACGGTCCGCTGCACCATCTCCACGTACTTGCCGATGCCGTGCTGCTCGTGCACGACGAAGTCGCCGGGCTTGAGCGCCAACGGGTCCACGGCGTTGCGGCGGCGCGACGGCATCCGCCGCATGTCCTTCGTGGACGTCCCGCCGCGCCCGCCGGTCAGGTCGGTCTCGGTGAGCACGACCAGGGCGAGGTCGGGCAGCGCGAAGCCGTCCTCCAGCGCGCCCCGCACGACGGTGACCGCGCCGGCTTTCGGTGGCGCGTCGAGGGTTTCCTTGAGCAGGGCGGGCACCTCGGCGTCCGCGAGCTGCTCGACCGCGCGCTGCGCGGTGCCCGCGCCGGGGACGACCAGGACGGCCGTGCCGCCGGACGCGGTGTGCGCGCGCAGGTCGGTGAACGCCCGGTCCACGTCGCCCTGGTAGGCCTCGACGTGCTTGAACTCCAGGCGGACCACGTCCGAGCCCTCGGTGGTGAGCTGGCTGAGCGTCCACCACGGCCGGTCCTTGGCACGGGCGGCCTCGGCCACCTCGGCCAGCTCCCGGTAGGCCGACGCGCCCAGGTCGATCGGGGCCTTGCCGCCGCCAGCCGCCGCCATCCAGGACGCCTCGAGGAACTCCTGACCCGTGCGGACCAGGTCGTGGGCGCGGGCGCGGATCTTCTCCGGGTCGGCCAGCAGGACGTGCGTGCCGTCCGGGACGACGTCGGTGAGCAGCTGCAACTCGCCCTCGCACAGGGCGGGGATCAGGGCCTCCATGCCCTCGGACGGGATGCCGTTCGCGATCTTGTCCAGCATCTCGACCAGCTGGGCGTCCGCCTGGTGCTCGGCGGCCAGCGCGGCGGCCTTCTCCTTGACCCGCTCGGTGAGCAGCAGCTCCCGGCACGGCGGCGCGGTGAACTTCCGGACGCTCTCCGGCAACGACCGCTGGTCGGCCACCGCGAACGGCCGGATCTCGCTGACCTCGTCACCCCAGAACTCCACGCGCAAGGGGTGCTCGGCGGTCGGCGGGAACACGTCGAGGATGCCGCCGCGGACGGCGAACTCGCCGCGCTTCTCGACCATGTCCACGCGCGTGTAGGCGAGCTGGGCGAGGTCGTGCAGGAGCTGGTCGAAGTCCTGCTCGACACCCACTTCGAGGTCCACGGGCGCGAGGTCGCCCAGGCCCGGGGCCATCGGCTGGATGAGGCTGCGGATCGTGGCGACGACGACCTTGAGCGGTGCGTCACCGGGGTGCCGGAGGCGGCGCAGCACCTGGAGGCGCGCGCCGACGGTGTCCGCGCGCGGTGAGAGGCGTTCGTGCGGGAGCGTCTCCCAGCTGGGGAAGTTCGCCACGGCGTCGTGCCCGATGAGGTCGCACAGGACCCCGGTCAGCTCGTCGGCCTCGCGGCCGGTGGCGGTGACGGCGAGCACCGGCACCTTGCGACTCAGGGCGGCCACGACCAGCGGGCGCGCGGCGGGCGCGCCCTCCAGCTCCAGACCGGGGGTGCCGGTGGAGTCGACCAGGGTGGTGAGCGCCTTGTCGGACAGGACAGCGGTCAACAGGCCGGACAGCGGGCCGGACTGGGGCATTGCGTGGCTCCCTCAAGGGCAGACGAGAACAGACCCCTGCCCGGGACTCGACGCCCGCAGCGAGGGGTGCTCGCCCTCCAGCCTACGGGCACCCCCTGACACTCCGCCGGTCGATTACCCGGACGTGAAACCGGTTGACCGCGCGGTCACGCTGGAGCAGAGGGAGACCCGTCCGGACGGGGATCTGGATGACCGCCACCGCCCGCCCGCCACGCGAACGGACGTATCCGCTGTAGACCGGATTCACCTCCGTGCCGGCATCCTGAGCGGTATGCGCCGGGTTGTCGGGGTTGCCGCGTTGTTGCTGCTAGCCGGGTGTTCGACCGAGGACTCCCCCGGCGGCACCGCCCCGCCCACGGACCCGCCCAAGGGGATCAAGGTCGAGGTGGTCACCGGCGGCCTGGAACACCCGTGGGAGGTCGACTTCCTGCCCGACGGCCGGATGCTGGTCACCGAGCGCCCCGGCCGGTTGGTGCTAGTCGACAAGGGGCAGAAGACGCAGGTCAAGGCCGCTATGAGCGATGTCGTCGCGCGCGGCGAGGGCGGCCTGATGGGCCTGCTGGTACACCCCGACTTCGCGACGACCAAGCGGTTCACCACGTGCTTCAACACCGCCACCGACATCCGCCTGGTCACCTGGGAACTGGACGGCATCGAGGCCCGACGCGTCAAGGACCCACTGCGCGCCGGCTTGCCGACAAATCCGAGCGGCCGACACTCGGGCTGCCGCCTGTCCCTGGGCCAGGACGGCTCCCTGCTGGTAGGCACCGGCGACACCGCGCGCGGGTCGATCTCGCAGGACATGAACAGCTTCGGCGGCAAGGTGCTGAAGCTGGATCTGTCGACCGGCGAGGGCGGGGTCCTGTCGTACGGGCATCGGAACGTGCAGGGCGTCGCCGTGCGCAAGGACGGCTTGATCATGGCGGCGGAACACGGCCCGGATGTGGACGATGAGGTCAACGTCATCAAGCCCGGCAAGAACTACGGCTGGGATCCCTCCAAGGGCGGCACCGTGGGCGGGTACGACGAGGACGTACCCATGACCGACCTGCAACGCTTCCCCGACGCCGTGCCGGCGGTGTGGTCCTCCGGGCGGCCTACCGAGGCGATCTGCGACGCGGTTTTCTTGGACGGCGCCGAGTGGGGCGACATGGATGGCGCGTTGGCTGTGACGGCGTTGAAGGGGGCGAAGGTCCTGCTGTTCACGGTCACGGTGGAGGGCGGCGTGCACTCGGTGTCCATCCCAGCCGAACTCGACGGCACCTACGACCGTTTGCGCGGCGCGGCACTGGGCCCCGACAAGGCCCTTTATGTCACCACGTCGAACGGCAACGACGACAAGATCCTCAAGATCACCCGAGGCTGACCCGCGCACTCTCGCCGCGCGCAGCGCGGTTCGGCGGAGCCGGCAAGCGGCAGTCCACCGAGGAGGACACAGCGCAACTTGGGCTTCTTGCTTGTGTCATCCCCGT